>DASZXE010000617.1:0-3657 GCA_035546475.1 Kofleriaceae bacterium | reverse complement strand
CGCCATCGCGGTCGGCGCCGCGTGCAGCGCCGCGACGAACGCGGCCAGGTCGCGCGCCTCCGGCCGGCCGTGCGCGTGGAGCCAGCCGGTGAGCGCGTCGCGCATCGCGCCGGCGGTCGGCCACCGATCGTCGGGGCGGCGGCGCAGCGCGCGCTCGGCGATCGCCCGCAGGTCGGCCGGCAGCTCGTCGGCGTGGCGCTGCATCCGCTCGAGGTTGGCCGACCGCACCATCAGCAGCACGTCGAGGTCGCTCGCCGCCGAGAACAGCCGGCGCGCCATCACCATCTCGACCAGCACGATCGCGAGCGAGAAGACGTCGCTCTTGCCGTCGAGCTCGCCGCCGGAGACCTGCTCGGGCGACATGTAGCCGTACTTGCCCTTGAGGATGCCGGCCTCGGTGTGGTGGCTGCGCTCGACGGCGCGCGCGATGCCGAAGTCGGTGAGCTTCACGTCGCCGCGCCGCGACACCAGGATGTTGCCCGGCGACACGTCGCGGTGGACGAGGCCCAGCGGCCGGCCGTCCGGCCCGGTGGCGGTGTGCGCGTAGTCGAGCGCGTCGAGGACGTCGCGGGCGATCAGCACCGCCAGCGGCGCCGGCAGCCGGATCTGCGTGCGCGCGCACTCGCGCAGCAGCTCGAGCACGTCGATGCCGTCGACGAGCTGCATCGCGATGTACGGCGTGTCGGCGTCGGTGCCGAGCTCGAAGACCTGCACGATGTTCGGGTGATCGAGGCTGGCGGTGAGCCGCGCCTCGTCGATGAACATGCGGACGAACTGCGGATCGGTCGCCAGGTGCGGCAGGATCTTCTTGATGACGACCAGCTTCTCGAAGCCGTGGTCGCCGGCGACCTTCGCCTTGAACAGCTCGGCCATGCCGCCGACGGCCAGGCGCTCGAGCACCTGGTACTTGCCGACCTGAGCGGACGCCGGACGCATGGCGAACGGCCGTTATACCGTGTCCTTCCACCGGCGGAGGACCCCGAAGATGGCGGCCGGGTCGTCCTCGGCCGCCGAGGCGTCGCGGGCGCGGGCGGCGGCCACCACCGCCGGCACGCCCGCGCGCAGGAACGGGTTGGTCGCGCGCTCGAGCGCGATCGTCGACGGTGTGGTCGGCCGGCCGTCGGCGCGGCAGGCCGCCGCCTCCGCCGCGCGCGCCGCCACCGCCGGATCGCCCGGCGTCACCAGGGCCGCGAAGCGCAGGTTGGCCACGGTGTACTCGTGGCCGAAGTAGACGGCGAGGTCGGGGGCCTCGGCGGCGAGCCGCGACAAGGACGCGTGCATCATCCGCGGCGTGCCCTCGAAGACGCGGCCGCAGCCGGCGCCGAACAGGGTGTCGCCGGTGAAGATCGCGCCGCCCGCGTCGCCGCCGTCGCCGCCGTCGCCGCCGTCGGTCACGACGTAGCTGATCGCGCCGAGCGTGTGGCCGGGATTGTGGATGATGCGCGCGCGCAGGCGGCCGAGATCCACGGTGTCGCCGTCGTCGACGAGCCGGGTCAGCCCCGCGATCCGCTCGCGATCCGACGCGTGGCCGATCGCCTCGACGCCCGGAAACGCCTCCGTCACGCCGCGCAGCCCGCCGACGTGGTCGGGGTGGTGGTGCGTCGCCCAGATCGCGGCGAGCCGCACGCCGGCGGCGCGCACCGCCCGGACGATCGGCTCGACCTCCCCGGGGTCGACGATCGCCGCCACGCCGCTCGCCTCCTCGATCACCAGGTACGCGTAGTTGTCCTTCAGGCACGGCACCGGTACGACGCGCATCCCCTCACCATATACAATGCGCGCCATGGCGACCATGCAGGCGGTGACGCTGCGCGCGCACGGCGGCCCCGGGGTGCTGCGGCTCGAGGAGCTGCCGGTCCCCACGCCCGGCCCCGGCGAGGTCCGGGTCAAGATCGCCGCGGTCGCGCTCAACCACCTCGACGTCTGGGTCAGGAAGGGCGGCCCCGCCTTCCACCTCGACTTCCCGCACCGGCTCGGCGCCGACCTGGTCGGGACGATCGACGCGCTCGGCGCCGGTGTCGGCGACCTCGAGGTCGGCGCGCGCACCGTGGTGCAGCCGGGCCTGTCGTGCGGCCGCTGCGCCGCCTGCATCGCCGGCGACGACAACCTGTGCCGCCAGTACCGCATCCTCGGCGAGCACGCGCAGGGCGGCTACGGCGAGTACCTGTGCGTGCCGCGCGTCAACCTCGCGCCGTATCCGGCCAACCTCGCCTGGGCCGAGGCCGCGTCGGGGATCCTCACGTTCCTGACCGCCTGGCAGATGGTCGTGCGCAAGGCGCGCGTCGAGCCGGGCCAGACCGTGCTGGTGCAGGGCGGCGGCTCCGGCGTCGGCGTCGCGGCGATCCAGATCGCGAAGCTGTACGGCGCGCGTGTCTTCACCACCGTCGGCAGCGACGCCAAGGTCGCGCCGGCCCGCGCGCTCGGCGCCGACGAGGTCATCAACTACCGCCAGGCCGACTTCGCCGCGGCCGTCAAGCAGCTCACGGCGAAGCGGGGCGTCGACGCGGTGATCGACCACGTCGGCGGCGAGGTGCTGGCGTCGTCGATCCGCTCGGTCCGCGTCGGCGGCCGGGTCGTCACCTGCGGCGCGACCGCCGGCTTCCACCCGGCGATCGACCTCCGCCACATCTTCTTCCGCCAGGTCGAGCTGCTCGGCTCGACGATGGGCCGCAAGGCCGACCTGCTGGCGGTCCTCGACCACCTCGCCGCCGGCCGCCTGCGCCCGGTCGTGCACGCGGTGCTGCCGCTGGCCGCCGCCGCCCGCGGCCACGAGCTGCTCGAGGAGCGCGCGGTCTTCGGCAAGGTCGTCCTCGCCGTCGATCCGTCGGTGCCGCTGACCGCCTCGCCGTGACGGCGGCGGCTACTCGTCGCAGTCGACGTCGACGTTGGCCACCGGCAGCGCGGCGCCCGGCGCCACCAGCACGGTGCCGAACGTCGGGGTCGCCTGGCCGGCGTCGGCCGGCCGCGCGCAGAAGGAGTAGTTCGCCTCGGCCTTGAGCAGCATCTGCGCGTCGATGACCGCGTCGGCGCCCGCCGGCGCCGGCGCCGCCACCGCGCTCGACGGGATCTGCAGGTTGAACGGGAACACGGTCGACGCGCCGTCGGCCGGGAACTCGATGCCGGTGATCGACCCCTCGGCCACCGCGTCGTCGGTGTTGAAGCCGAGGATCACGAACGACAGGTCGAGCGTGCGGGCCTCGGTGTCGAGGCTGGCCAGCGTGCGCGTGCGGATGACGTCGTCGAAGCCGCCCTGCGCGCGGATCCGGTGGATCGCCATCAGGTACGTGCCGTCGAGCCGCGGCAGGTGCGCGTTGACGTCGTCGACGCCGATGAAGGTCTGGCAGCCGCTCGCGAGCGCGAGCAGGGCGGCGGCGACCACGGCGCGGGACATGGGCGCATGGTAACCCCGCCCGCCCGACTTCGCCATGTCGCGACCTGGTAGCTACGTGGGTGTTCAGGTGTGCAGGTGGAGCGCACGCGCGAGGCGGTCGAACGCCGCGATCATGCGCGCCGCCGCGTCGTCGCCGGCGTCGGCACGCGCGCGCCAGCCGGGCAGGGCCGACGCCCGCCACCGCCACGCCGCGTTCTGCGCGTCCCACAGCTCGACGCGCGACCGCATCGACGCCGCCAGCTCCGCCATCTGCGCGACCCGGCCGA
>DASZXE010000616.1:0-2956 GCA_035546475.1 Kofleriaceae bacterium | reverse complement strand
CGGCACCGGGACGATCAGCACGAACCCGCTGTACGTGAACGGCACCAACCTGCGGCTGACGTCGAACTCGCCGGCGCGGTTCGGCGCGATGGGCGGCGGCGACATGGGCGCCCTGCCCTACATCGCCGATGCGACGGTCGGGCTGGTCGGCACCCTGTGGACCAACCGCCTGCTCGACACGGCCGGCTCGCCGTACACGGTTCCGGGTGACCTCACCGTCGGGCCGGGGGTGACGCTGACGATCCAGCCGGGCGTGACGCTCGCGTTCGCGAACACCGACCAGATGCTGGCGGGCACCGACCTCGCGCGGCCCGAGCTGCAGGTGCGCGGGACGCTCGTCGCCGACGGCACCCCGGCGGCGCCGATCCTGCTGACCGGCGGCGCGGCGGCCGGCGCCTGGTACGGCGTCGACGTCTTCCCGACGGTGGCGGGGACGATCCTCGACAACGTCGAGATCCGGTATGCGGTCAATGGCCTGACGCTGCGGACGCCGGCGCCGGTGACGGTGACCGCGACGACGGTGACGAGCGCGAAGACGCGCGGCCTGCAGATCCTGTCCGACACGGCGACCATCGGCGGCATCGCGATCGTCACCAGCGGCACGTTCTCGAGCGACGCCGGCATCTACCTGGGCGGCAACGCCAGCGCGACGATCGCCAACTGCATCGTCCGCAACCAGAACGGCTACGGCGTGATGTTCGACGACACGACCGCCGGCCGCTCGCTGACGCTCGCCGGCTGCACGATCCACGCCTCGACGTCGTACGGCGTGCTCACCGACGCGGCGGCCGGCACGGTGACGCTGGTCGACACCATCGTCAGCTCGAGCGGCAACGTCGGCGTCTACCGCAACGACGCGTCGGCGGTGACGGCGACCTACTCGGACCTGTGGAACAACGCCGGCGGCAACGCGAGCCCGGCGGCGATCGCGGGGATGGGCTGCATCTCGCAGAACCCGAACTACGTCGCGGCGAACAACCTGCAGCTCCAGGGCAACAGCGTCTGCATCGACGTCGGCACCGCGGCGGGCGCGCCGATGTTCGACTTCCGCGGCGTCAGCCGGCCGCTCGACGGCGACGGCAGCGGCGGCAGCGGCTACGACCTCGGCGCGTACGAGTACGTGCTGATGCCGGTGTGCGGCAACGGCGCGCTCGAGCCGGGCGAGCTGTGCGACAGCGGCGCGCAGAACGGCATGTACGGCCAGTGCAACGCCACCTGCACCGGCTTCGGCCCACACTGCGGCGACGGGATGATGAACGGGCCGGAGCAGTGCGACGACGGCAACCCGTCGAACACCGACGGCTGCCTGAACACGTGCATGGCGGCGGCGTGCGGCGACGGCTTCGTCCGCGCCGGCGTCGAGCAGTGCGACGACGGCAACACGATCGCCACCGACGCGTGCACGTCGGCCTGCCTGCCGGCGGCGTGCGGCGACGGCTTCGTCCGCACCGGCGTCGAGCCGTGCGACGACGGCAACCCGTCGAACACCGACGCCTGCCTGACGACCTGCACGCCCGCGCGCTGCGGCGACGGCTTCGTCGAGGCCGGCGTCGAGCAGTGTGACGACGCGAACCTGGTCAACACCGATGCCTGCCCGAACACCTGCCAGCACGCGCGCTGCGGCGATGGCTTCGTCGAGCTCGGCGTCGAGCAGTGCGACGACGGCAACCAGGTCGACGACGACGGCTGCCGCAACGACTGCACGAGCGCGGCGTGCGGCGACGGCCACGTCGGCCCGGGCGAGCAGTGCGACGACGGCAACCAGTCGAACACCGACGCGTGCCTCGACTCGTGCCAGAACGCCCGCTGCGGCGACGGCTTCGTCGAGGCGGGCGTCGAGCAGTGCGACGACGGCAACGCGAGCAACGCCGACGCCTGCCTGTCGACGTGCACGAACGCGCGCTGCGGCGACGGCGTCGTCGAGGTCGGCGTCGAGCAGTGCGACGACGGCAACCAGACCGACACCGACGGCTGCCGCAACGACTGCACGAGCGCGGCGTGCGGCGACGGCGTGGTGCGCGCGGGCGTCGAGCAGTGCGACGACGGCAACATGTCGAACACCGACGCCTGCGTGGTCGGCTGCGTGAGCGCGCGCTGCGGCGACGGCTTCGTCGAGGCGGGCGTCGAGCAGTGCGACGACGCCAACCAGGTCGACACCGACGCCTGCCGCAACGACTGCACGGCGGCGTTCTGCGGCGACGGCGTCGTCGAGGCGGGCGTCGAGGAGTGCGACGACGGCAACCACGTGAACACCGACGCGTGCACCGCGGCGTGCCGGACCGCCGTGTGCGGCGACGGCATCGTCCACGTCGGCACCGAGGAGTGCGACGACGGCAACGACGTGCAGACCGACGCGTGCATCAACGGCTGCGTGGCGGCGCGCTGCGGCGACGGCATCGTGCGGGCCGGCGTCGAGGCGTGCGACGACGGCAACGACGTGAACGACGACGGCTGCACGAACCAGTGCGTCTCGTCGAGCTGCGGCGACGGCATCGTCCAGGCGGGGACCGAGACGTGCGACGACGCCAACCAGGTCGACACCGACGCGTGCCGCAACAACTGCATGCAGGCGGTGTGCGGCGACGGCGTCATCCACGCGGGCGTCGAGGCGTGCGACGACGGCAACACGGTGGCCGGCGATGGCTGCAGCCCGACCTGCCAGAGCGAGGCGGCCGGCGGCGACGACGGCGGCGGCTGTTGCTCGACGGGCGGCAGCGGGCGGGACACCGGGCTGCTCGGCGCGCTGGGCGTGCTGCTCGGCCTGCGGCCGCGGCGCCGGCGGCCGCGCGAGGCGTGAGCGGCGAGCCTCGGGAGGGCGGTCGATCGGGTACCATCGGCGGGTGAGGCGTCGATCCTCGGATGGCGCGGCGTGGCTCGCCGCGGCGGCCGTCGCGCTGGCGGCGGGCGGCTGCAAGAAGAAGGCGCCCAGGCCCCCGGCCGCGGCTGCGGCGGCGCC
>DASZXE010000615.1:0-9431 GCA_035546475.1 Kofleriaceae bacterium | reverse complement strand
GTCAGGTGCGAGTACGGGCCGGCGAGCAGGCCGCCGTCCTCCTCGGCGAGCGCGTCGACGAAGAAGCCGAGGTCGGGGCCGAGCGCGAACAGCCGGTCGGGCGGCGCGGCGGCGCGGTCGGCGTCGGCGGCCCAGCTCCGGACGTCCTTGTCGACGAACCGGCGCACGGTCTGGACGATCAGCGCCTGTTCGTCGTCGAGTGCGAACTCCATCCGCGCAGCATACGCAGGCAATCGGGCCGGTCGAGACGCGGTCGCCTTACTCGCCTTACCACCTTCCGGCACGTCGCCTCTTGCGCGGGCCCGCGTGACCGACTAGGTTCCGCTCCGCTGGCGGGGTAGCTCAGGGGTAGAGCAGGGGTCTCATAAGCCCTTGGTCGGCAGTTCAAATCTGCCCCCCGCCACCCATTTGCCCGCGGTCGATCGCGACGCGCGCGGGCCGGCGACGAGGGGCCGCGCGTCGCCAACGCACGATCGGCGCGGTATGCTCGTCCGCCTCTCGGGGATCGTCTAATGGCAGGACAGCAGCCTTTGGAGCTGCTCATCAAGGTTCGAATCCTTGTCCCCGAACCAGCCCTGCGCCGGCCACGAGGCGCTACATTGGCGCAAGTGCTCGTGAAGGCCCGAAAACCATGAAGCTCGACAAGACCTGCGCCCTGTTCTTCGGGACCAAGATCGACTCCAAGCTGCGCGAGGCGCTCTCGCAGTCGAAGCCCGGGGACAAGAAGTACTTCGACGGCAGCTCCGAGGAGTTCCTGCGCGTCCTCGAGACCGAGGAGGAGAAGTGGATCGGCAAGGTCATCAAGGCCGGGCCGGTGGTCACCGAGGTCGACGACATCCAGCGCAACATCGTGTCGATCCTGCGGCGGGTCGCGCCGGGCGCGCGGGTGTCGGCGTCGGGGATCAAGATCTTCGTGCTGCAGGGCGCGGCGGTCGGCGCGGCGGCCGGCGTGATCGACGACGAGGGCGAGGACGAGGATCCGGCGTCGTCGGGGCCGTACATCGCGGTCGATCGCTGATTCGCGGATCGATCGCGCGGCGGTCAGGTGGCGGTGGTGGCGGCGGCGTCGGCGAGCTCGTAGGCGAGCCCCCAGCGGATGCCGCGGTCGGAGACGATCACCTGCGGCGCGCGCAGGCGGACGACGAGCCGCGCGAAGATCGCGGCGCCGGCGGCGATGACGTCGACGCGCTGGGGCTCGATGCCGGGCATCGCGCGGCGCTCGGCGGCGGTCGCGCGCGCGAGCGTGTCGGCGAGCTCGGCCACGCGCGCGGGCGCGAGCGCGAGGCCGTGGACGCGGTCGGGATCGTAACGGGTGAGGCCGAGCTCGACGGCGGCGAGCGTCGTCGCGGTGCCGGCGCTGGCGACCAGCGGGAGATCGGCCGGCAGCGCGAGCGGCGCCAGCGCGGCGTCGATGTCGGCGGCGAGGGCGGCGCGCTCCTCGGCGGTGGCCGGATCGTGGCGCAGGTGGCGCTCGGTCAGGCGGACGGCGCCGATCGGCACGCTGACCTCCGACTCGACGCGGCTGCCGTCGGCGACGATGACCTCGGTCGACGCGCCGCCGACGTCGGCGACCGCGAAGCGGCGGCCGCGCAGCGCGGGCAGGCTGCGGACCTGCGCGGTGAACGCGAGGTGCGCCTCGCGCTCGCCGGGGATGACGTCGATCGGCGCGCCGAGGATCGCCTGCGCCGGCGCGGTGAAGTCGGCGCCGTTGGCGGCCTTGCGGACGGCCTCGGTCGCGATCACGGCCACGCGGCCGACGCCGTTCGCGTCGAGGGCGGCGCGGTACTCGCGGCAGATGTCGAGGCTGCGCGCGATGGCGTCGGGGTGGAGGCGGCCGGTCGCGTCGAGGCCCTGGCCGAGGCGGCCGAAGCGGCAGAGGTCGACGACCGCGCGCAGCTCGCCGCCGGGCGCGCGCTCGGCGACGAGCAGGAGGAGCGTGTTGGAGCCGATGTCGATGACGGCCGTGCGCACGCGGGCAGCCTACTACCGACCCGCCGGCCTGGCGCGGGTGCGAGCCGGTGGGTGCCGGCCCGGGGATGCGCCATAATGACGGGGATGAGGGATCCGTACCGGAGCGCGCCGCCCGCGTCGTCGTGGACCCGCAAGGGCGGGTGGGCTTGTCCGCGCTGCACCGCCGGGCTCGGCGGCGAGGAGGTGGCCGGCGTGCGCCTCGATCGCTGCATCCGCTGCGAGGGCGCGTTCGTCACCGTCGAGCGCATGAACGAGCTGATCGAGCGGCGCGACATGCTGGACGAGCTGCGCGCGATGCTGCCGCGCACGCCGCGGCGGATGGGCGAGCCGGGCCCGATGTACGTGCGCTGCCCGGTGTGCGCGACGCTGATGAACCGCAAGCAGTACGCGACCGGCGCCAAGGTCGTGATCGACGTCTGCCGGCAGCACGGCGTCTGGTTCGACGGCGGCGAGCTGGTCGTCGTGCTCGACTTCATCGCGAGCGGCGGCCTCGAGGCGGCGCGCCGGCGCGATCAGGAGCGGCGCGACGAGGAGCGCCGCGAGGCGAAGCTGCGCGCGGCGTTCCTCCGCGCGCGTCACCCGACGTCGACCCGCGAGGTCGAGCGCGACCTGGCCTGGTGGTGGCTCGACTGAGCCGCCCGGAGCGACGATGAAGGTCACGACGATCGTGCTCACCGGCTTCCTCGGCGCGGGGAAGACCACGCTCGTCAACCGGCTGATCGCCGCGCGGGCGGCGCGCGGCGCGGCGGGCGCGGACGCCGGCGGCGGCAAGCTGGCGATCATCGTCAACGAGCTCGGCGCGGTCGGCGTCGACGGCGATCTGCTGCCACGCGGGTCGGCGCGCCAGGTGGAGCTGCCCGGCGGCTGCGTCTGCTGCGTGCTGGCCGGCGACCTCGAGCGGACCGTCGAGGAGATGCTGGCGGCGAACCCGGACGTCGACACGCTCGTGCTGGAGACGACCGGCGTGGCGGAGCCGCTGCCGATCGTGTGGACGCTCGAGCGCGAGCCGCTCGCGGCGCGCCTGCGGGTGGCGGCGGTGGTGACGCTCGTGGATCCGTCGAGCTTCGCGGCGGCGCGGCGGACGTCGACGGCGGCGGAGATCCAGGTCGAGGGCGCCGACGTCATCCTGCTGTCGAAGGCGGACGTGACGGCGGAGGCGGAGCGGGAGGCGGCGCGGGCGGAGGTGGAGCGGCTCGCGCCGGGGCGGCCCGTGCTCGAGGGCAGCGCGGCGGAGCAGGTCGGGTGGCTGCTGGAGGTGCTGGAGGATCCGGAGAGGGAGAGCGGGCACGCGCACGGGCACGAGCACGAGCACGCGCACGAGCACGGCGACGATTGCGACGACGACGCGCACGCGCACGCGCCGGGCATCACCGGCGCGCATGGCGTGACTGCCGTCGCGGTGCCGGCGCCGGAGACGGTCGATCTCGAGCAGCTCGAGGACGAGCTGGCGGCGCTGCCCGCCGGCTACTTCCGCATCAAGGGCATCGTCCACGCGTTCGACCCGCGTCGCGGCGAGCGCGCGCCGGGCTGGGCGGTCGTGCACCGCGTCGGCGCGCGGGTCTCCAGCGAGGAGGTCGCGCCGCCGAGCGAGCCGGCGCGCCTCGTCGCGCTCGGCGTCGACGTCGAGGCGTCGGCCCTCGCCGCCGCGCTCGCGGCCTCGGTGCCGACCTGACGTCGGCTCCCGGTTCCGACGGATCGACGCGCCTCACGGGGTGGTCCGACCCCGACTCGGGTTCACGCCGCCGGGCAGTCCGACGCCAACCTGATAGAGTTCACGCGCGGGTGAGCCACTCCATCGACGAAGATCTTCCCGCGCGCACCCTCCAGGAGCTCCTCGGGCAACTGCGCGCCGGGTACGTGCTGCGCCAGCCGATCCTGGTGGAGATCGACGACCCGTGGCTGAACGCGCCGACCGGCTCGGAGTCGACCTTGTCGGTGAGCACGCAGCGCCTCACCGACAGCGAGCTGCCCGGCGAGCTGGCCGGCTGCCGCTTCGTCGTCGTCGGGCGCCGGCGGATCGCCGACCGCGCCGCCGGCATCACCGTCGGGCGCGCGCGCACCTGCGACGTCGTCGTCGACAACTACTCGGTCAGCAAGCTGCACGCGACGATCGCGCACGACGTCGAGCGCGATCAGTACGTGATCGCCGACGAGAACTCGCGCAACGGCACCCGCATCGACGGCAACCCGATCGACCCGACCGCGCGCATCGCGCTCTACGCCGGCGCGAAGGTCTCGTTCGGCGCGGCGTCGTACCTGTTCCTCGATCCGCCGACCCTGCGCAAGCTGGCCCGGCTCGCGCCATGAGCATCGCGGCGCGCGCCTGGGCGGCGGGCGCGCTCGCGCTGGCGCTGCTGGCCTGCTCGCCGGATCGGGTGCAGGTGAGCCCCGAGCGCGGCGTCGAGCACAACCACGCCGCGCTCAACGCCGCGGTCGGCCGCTTCACCGCCGCGGGTCGCACGCCCGCCGCGTTCGCCGAGCTCGGCCGCAAGATCCTCGAGCTGCGGCCCGGCATGGACAGCACGGTGGCCGATCTCGCCGAGCTGCAGGTCGTCGCGCTCATGCTCGACGCCGCCGCGAAGATCCCCGGCGCCGCCACCGGCGCGTCGGAGGCGATCCGCACGCTGTGGCCGCTCGCGCTCGCGCCGCCGATCACCGCGCCGGTGCCGGGCCTGCCGCCCGCCGACGCGTGGGCGCCGTGGATGCCGCGCGACGGCGACACCGACGCCAGCTACCTCGAGCGGCTGTGCGACAAGCTGCTCGCGCGCCAGTGCCGCCACGTCGTGCCCGAGGGCCAGCCGGCGGTGGTGGCGGCGGTCGCGATCCGCGACGCGTACGAGCGCATCCGCCGCGACGTCGCCGCGTGCCCGACCTGCACCGAGCCGATCTGGGCCCGGCGCGTCGAGGCGTGGGCCGACCTCGACCGCGCGGCGACCGCCAACGTCGGGCGCGCGCGCGCCGCCGCCGATCCGGCGCGCTGGCCGATGGCGGGGCCCGGCGCCGGCGAGGTGCCGTCGGGGCCGCTGCTCACGATCGCCGACGACGGCTTGGCGACCCTCGACGGCGAGGAGGTGTCGCCGCCCGAGCTGGTGACCCGCCTGGCGTCCGCGCGGCGGACGTCGAAGGCGCGCGCGCTGCTCGTCCACGTGCCGCCGTCGGCGGCGAGCGAGCAGGTGCGGACGATCGCCGCGCGGGCGAGCGCCGCCGGCTTCGCCGAGATCGCGCTCATCGCCCGCGTCACCGACTTCCCGTGGGCCGCGCGCGCCTACCGCATCCCCGTCGACGCGCCGCTCCCTGTCCGGGACGCGGACACCGTCCAGATCCTCGCCCGCTACCTCGATCGCTGATCGGGCGGCGGCGCCGCGCACGGCCCGAGCTGCGGGACGACCGTCCACGCCGGCGCCTCCGTCACCGTCACGTTGGGATGGCCGTCGGCGGCGCGGGCGACGACCGCGCGGGCGAGCGCCTCGACCGGTTCCTCGCGCGCGCGGCGGCGCGGCGGCGGCGGGGCCGTGACGCAGAAGGAGACCTCCGGCAGCTCGGCGGCGCGCTCGAGCGTGCCGGCGACGCGCGCGAGCCAGCCCGCCGGATCCGCCGGGTCGCGCTCCACCGGCGCCAGCGCCAGCTCCTCGACCTCCGGTGGCGTGTCGGTGGTGACGACGCGGGCCAGCAGGGCGCGTCCGGCGGCGCCGAGCTCGGCGCCGAGGTGGATCACGCGCACCGTCGGCGGCGAGCCGTCGACGCTCCACACCGAGACCAGCGGGCCGCTCTCGGCCGGCCACGCGGCGCGCACGCGCGACGCCAGCGGTGGCGGCGGAGGAGGGGGCGGCGGCGCCGGGGGCACGATCGCCGGCACGTCGTCGAGCCGCGCCGACAGCGCCGACACCGCGGAGGCCTCGGGCACCGCCCACACCGAGATCGCGGCCCGCGGCTCGCCGAGCGCCGACAGCTCGACGCGCAGCCGGTCCTCCATCGTCCGGGCCTCGGACGGATCGCCGACGACCACCACCCGCAGCATCATCGGCCGCGCGGTCTGATCGAGCGCGTACTGGAGGACGCGCACGCCGCCGGTCTGCTGGACCAGCGTCGCCACGTGCTGGCGGATCGAGCTGCGCCGCGCCATCGTCTTCACCGCCTGCACGAGCGGCAGCGCCACCGCGCCGAGCAGGGCGAGCGGCAGCACGATGCGGGCGACGACGCCCAGGCGGGTCGGGCGGCGGGAGACCAGGCGGCCGATCCGAGTGGCGGTGCCGATGTCGGCGTCGTCGTCGAGGGTCTGCTCCTGGCTGCGGATGTCGACCTGGCCGAAGCCGAGGCAGACGAACAGCGCGGTCGCCACCACCAGGATGCCGGTGACGTTGGCGGTGAACAGGAGCGCCGCGCCGCGCGTCATCCCCTGATCGGCGATGCTGACGCCGTAGCCGGCGGTACACAGCGGCGGGACGAGCGAGATGCCGATGCTGGTGCCGGCGGCGGTGGTGGTGACGTCGTTGCTGCTGATCACCACCGCGTACGCGCCGGCGAGGGCGCACGCGGCGGCCACGAACAGATCGAGGATGGTCGGCGCGGTCCGGGCGAGCAGCTCGCCGGTGACCTCGTGGAACGGCAGCGCCCGCGCGAGGGCGGCCGAGGCGAGGACGACCACCGCGACGCTCGCCACCGTGCGCACGCCGGCGCCGAACAGGAGCGGCGTCGAGCCGGTGGCCAGCCCCATCGCCAGCTCGACGATCGGGCGCATGAGCGGCGCGATCAGCATGGCGCCGATCACCACCGCCGTGCTGTCGAGGGCGAGGCCGAGGGTGGCGAGGGTGGCCGCGATCCCGAGCTGCAGCCAGTAGCCGGCGGCATCGCCGCGCGGCCGGTGGAGCATCGCGAGGAGCAGGCTGGCACGCCGCGCGGGGTCGAGGCCGAGCAGCCTCGCCACGCGGTCCTGGAGCTTGGCGACGAGCGGCATCGTCCTCGCATTCCATCACGGCCGCGGCGGCTCGCGGGGCCGCGGGGCCGCCGGCCTGCCCGCGGCCGGCGGATCAGGCGGAGGCCACGCCGGCGGGCACCACCAGCGTCGGGCAGCTTGCCGCGCCGAGGAGCGACTCGGCGACGGTGCCGAGCATGAAGCGGTTCGCGCCGCCGCGGCCGACCGAGCCGAGCACGAGCAGCGATGCGCCCAGCGCGCGCGCGGTCGCCGCCAGCGACGGCACCACCGGCCCGTCGACGGCGACGTAGTCGCCGGCGGTGTCGACGGCGCTGAGCACCTGCGCGAGCCGCGACTCCGCCTCGGCGCGGAACGAGCGCCGCCACTCGGCGACCGAGACGACGCCCCGTCCCTCGATGCCGATCATGGTGACCGGCAGCGGCGCCAGCGCGTGGATGACGTGCAGCGGCTCGCAGGTCCGCCGCGCCTCGTCGGCGGCCGCGCGGACCGCCGGCAACGACGGATCGGAGAAGTCGGTGCAGGCCACGACCGGCCCGCGGGTCGGGCCCGAGCGCGCGACCAGGACCGGCGTGCTGCCGTGGCGGATCAGCCGCTTGGCATCGACGGCGGCGTCCTCGCCAGCCCCGGTCACCAGCAGGGTCGCGCCCCAGCGGGCGGCGGTCGCCAGCGCGACCTCGGTCGGCTCGCCCTCCTCGACGAACAGCTCGGTCCCGTCCGGCGACCGGTAGCGGGCGACCCGGCGGGCGAGCGCCTCGCGCAGGCGCGCCGGCGCCAGCGCCTCCCGCAGCGCGCCATCGGCGAGCGACGCGCTCGCCACCGGTCGCGCGCGTTCGAGCGAGGGCGACGGGTAGACGACGGCGAGCTCGGCCCCGGGGCGCGCGGCGCGCTGGCTGCCGATCCGGACGGCCTCGTCGCCAGCAGGTCCCAGATCGGTGATGACGAGGATGCGCTGTCGATCTTGCACGGGTAGGCTCCTTTCGCGGCGGGTCGGCTCCGACCGTCGATCGTGGCCACGGTTCGATCGGTCGACCAGAACGAAATTCAGACGCGATCGGTCGATCAGAGCGACAATGCCCATCCCGGTGCAAGAGCGGACCCGATGACCGGATTCCAGATCGCCGCCGTCCTGCTGACCCTCACCGCCGCGCTCGCCTACGTGAACGCGCGGCTCCTCCGCCTGCCGTCGGCGATCGGCCTGATGGCGACCGCGCTGGTGGCCTCGCTCGTCATCCTCGTGCTCGACGGCGCCGGCATCACGTCGCTCGCCGACCACATGCGCGCGCTGCTCGATCAGGTCGATCTGTCGGCCTCTCTCCTCCACGGCGCGCTCGGCCTCCTGCTGTTCGCCGGGGCGCTCCACGTCGATCTCGACGAGCTGCGCCGGGAGCGCGGCGCGATCGCCGCGCTCGCGTTCGGCGGCACGCTGCTGTCGACCGCGCTGATCGGGTTCGGCGTCTACGCGATCTTCGCGCTCCTCGGGATCGACGTGCCGCTGATCCAGGGCCTGCTGTTCGGCGCCGTCGTGTCGCCGACCGATCCGATCGCGGTGCTCGGCATCCTGCGCACGGCGGGCGCGCCCCGCCGGCTGGAGGTGGTCATCACCGGCGAGTCGCTGTTCAACGACGGCCTCGGGGTGGTGATCTTCGTCGCCCTCCTCAGCGCGGCGGTCGGCGCCCACCCGAGCGCCGGCTCGATCGCGCTGCTGTTCGTCCGCGAGGCGCTGGGCGGCGCCGCCTTCGGGGTCGCCAGCGGCTACCTGGCGTTCCTCCTCCTCCGCAGCCTCGACCAGTACACCGTCGAGATCATGATCACGCTGGCGCTCGTCGTCGGCGGCTACGCGGCCGCCGAGCTGCTCCACGTGTCGGCGCCGATCGCGGCGGTCACCGCCGGGCTCCTGGTCGGCAACCAGGGCCGCAGCCGGGCGATGTCGCGCACCACGCGCGACTACCTCGATGCCTTCTGGGAGGTGATCGACGAGATCCTCAACGCGATGCTGTTTCTCCTGCTCGGGCTCGAGGTGGTGCGCCTCCGCTTCTCGACGCCGCTCCTGGCCGCGAGCGCGCTGGCGGTGCCGCTCGTGCTGGCCGCGCGCCTCGCCTCGGTGGCGGTGCCGATGACCTGGCTGCGCGGCCTCCGGCGCGACGCGCCGGGCGCGATCCGCGTGCTGACCTGGGGCGGGCTGCGCGGCGGCATCTCGGTCGCGCTCGCGCTGTCGCTGCCTCCGGGCGCGCCGCGGCAGGCGGTGCTGCCGGTCACCTACGCCGTCGTGGCGTTCTCGATCCTCGTGCAGGGCCTCACGCTCGGGCCGCTGGTGCGCCGCGTGGCCGCGCACCACCGCGAGGCGGAGCCGGCGCAGCCGCCGGCGAGCTGAGGCGGCGTCCGCGCGGCGCGGCGGCGCGTGATAGCGTGCGCGCGATGAAGCTCGTACCGGTGATCGCGCTCGCGCTGGGGCTGGCGGCGTGTGGCAAGGCGAAGGAGGCGGCGCCGGCGGGGCCGGCGGCGAAGGAGAAGGCCCCGGCGGCGGGGA
>DASZXE010000614.1:0-7023 GCA_035546475.1 Kofleriaceae bacterium | reverse complement strand
GAGGCGCCGGCGACGCCCCGGCGAACCGGCCGCCCGCGGCGGTGAACGCGGCCCGGCGCGGCGGGCGCCCGCGTGCGCGCGGGACGGGCGGCGCGTCTGCTACGATCGGCGCGCATGGAGCCGCACCCCGCGCTGCAGCAGTTCCTCGCCGAGTTCAAGCGGGTGGCGAACGCGATCGTCGACAGCTACTTCGTCGTCGATCACGAGCGCCGCATCGTCGACTTCAACCGCGCGTTCTTCGCGATGCTGCCGCGGCAGGTGGCGCGCGGCCTCAAGGGCAAGCACTGCTACGAGGTGCTCGAGCTCAACATCTGCCGCGACGAGTGCATCGCGCGGCAGTGCTGGGCCGGCAACCGCCACGTGCGGCTCGACGAGATCAGCGGCAAGGTGCTCGGCGAGCCGGAGGCGAAGGAGCTGCGCTTCATCCTGTCGGCGGTGCCGATCACCGACGAGCAGGGCCAGCCGGTCGGCGCGCTCGAGATCCAGCGCAACGTCACCGACGAGGCGGTCGTGCAGGTGAAGTACCAGGAGATGCTCGAGACCGAGGCGCGCGAGCGCGAGCGGCTCGCCAACCAGATCCGCACGCGCACCAAGGAGCTGCTCGAGACGAACCAGCTCCTGCTGAAGACGCAGAAGGAGCTGCTCAGCTACAAGAAGGGCCTGTCCGCGTAGCTACTTGCTGGCGACGAGCAGGTAGGTCAGCACGCTGATGGCGGCGAGCAGGACGGCGACGAGGACGTAGATCATCGTCGACGAGCGGGGCTGCACGAGCGCCGGACGGTCGGCGACGATGCCGGCGCCGAACGCGGGCACGCCGGGGTTCGAGCCGGGGCCGACGCCCGGGCCGGTGCCGCCGCCGTTGCCGGTGCCGGGCGCGGTGCCTGTCCGGGAACCGGACGGATTGGTCCCCGGGAAGGTGCCGACCGGGCGCATGCCGGGGCCGGTGGCGCCGCCGAAGCCGCCGACGACGGCCGCGGGCGGCCTCGACTTCGACGGCGGGCCGGGCACCGCGACCGGCGGCCGCGACGGCGTGCGGATCGACGGCAAGGCCGGCACCTGCGACGACGTCGCCGCCGCCAGCCCGCCCGATTGCGGCGCGCGCGAGCGCACCTTGCCGTCCGTCGTCGACGGCGCGAGCGCCTGGATCGCGCCGTTCACCCGGTCCGCCTCGACCATCGCCTTCTGGCTCGACAGGAACGCGAAATACGAGTCGGCGAGGTCGTCGAAGTCCATCACCCGATCGCACTCGTCGCACCGGCAGATCGGCGGCTCGTGCGGCGCGGGGCCCATCTCGGACGTCTCGGCGAGCAGCAGCTTCTCCTGGTCGCACTCGGGGCAGAAGTACGGGACGAAGAAGCTCTTCACCGTGCCGGCGCCGGTGAAGTTGTTGACCAGGTTGATCTGCGCGACGATCGCCGGCGAGCACGACACCAGCACGATGCGCGTGCGCTGCGTCTCGAGGCGGCCGAGCCAGTTCACCCAGTCGCGCACGCCGCACGAGTTGATCCGCTCGACCTCGGCGAGATCGATGACGGCGGTGCCGGCGGGAATCTTCTCCACCAGGCCGGGCAGCTCGTTGTCCTCGTCGATGACACCGGCGAGCTTCACGTAGCTCACGTCATCGCGGTGGCTCACCGTCGCCTGGAACTTCTGGCTCATGCCTGTGCTCCGTCTTTCGAGGCCCACGCGCAGTCGAGCGCACGACGCTCGCCTGTAAATTCGGTGGTCTCGCCTACAATTCTAGCCTTACCGCGTGCCGGTGTGAAGCGTATATCCCGATCTTCGGCGGACGATCCAGCGCGCGGCGGCCGGATCCACATCGTTGCCGGGTGAGGACGACCCCTGCCAGCCGAGTGATCTCCGCGATGTAGCCGACGAGCCGGCGGTCCCGACCCTCGCGCCGCGGAGGCGCCTCGCGAGCGGTCGGGCCAGGAGCGCGGCGGCTCGAGGCGTGCCCAGGCGCGCGGGCCGCGCGTCGTCGGTCCGCGCGCCGCGCCTCCCCGAACGCGTGCGAGCGGGAGATCCGTCGTCTCCGCGGCGAACGTCCTCCGACGAGAGCGCAGGCGACCATGGCCGTCGCAGAACGAACGCGCGGGCCGCTTCTTCGTGCTCCGCCGCCGCGCGAGGGCGACGATGCGGCGGTAGCGGCCTTCTGCGCCTTCTGCGGGGGAGGGGTTGGGTATGGAGCCAGATCTCGGTGAGGCCCACGCGACGGGTGCGCGCAGCGCTGCGAGGGGGACGGCGAAGGCGGCCGGCGCGCTACGGCGAGTCGAGGGCCATGTGGTCGCGGAGGTGGTGGTAGTCGTCGGAGAGGTAGAAGCGGACGAGGTCGGCGCCGCCGAGGACGGCGCCGAGCGCGACGGTGGCGTCGTGCGAGAGCAGCATCTCGCCCGACAGCCGCGCGATCATCCAGGTCGCGGACGACAGGTCGTCGCACGCGAGCAGGCCGCCGCGCTTGGCCATCGCCAGCATGCCGTCGATCCACGCCTCGGCGTCGACGCCGGCGCCGCTGCCCTGGTGGCGCTCGAGCACCTTCGCCGCGCGGCGGGGCAGCGACTTGACCAGCTCGTTCGTCGGACCGGGCCGCTCCGACTCGGGCAGGAGCAGCGTGCGCAGGAAGTTGCCGAGCTCGGCGCGCTGCCGGCGGCCGAGGTGGTGGAGGAACGCGTAGCCGCCGCGGATCGCCTCGAACGCCCAGCCGAGCAGGTAGCGGCGCGGGCCGTCCGGCTCGGCGACCAGCGCGCGATCGATGACGACCAGCCGGCGCGGCGCGGCGACCAGCGCGACCAGGCCGGGGACGCGCTCGCCGACGAAGACCTCGACGTCGAGGACGCCGGCGAGCTGCGAGATCTCGACGACGGCGTGGGCGAGCGCGTCGTCGCCGATCGACGCGACCGGCACCGCGCTCTCGCCCATGAGCGGCGGCGGGTAGAGCGCGGCGAGCTCGTTGGGCGCCGCGGCGAGGATCTCGCCGAAGACGTCGCGCGTCGCCGGCGTGGCGAGCAGGCGGTTGCGCAGGTCGTCGTCGAGGCCGCGGCGCGCGGGCCGGGTCGGCGCCGCCGCCCGCATGCGCGCGGCCGCCGTGCGATCGCCCTCGGCGGCGAAGCCGAGCTGGTCCATCACGATCAGCGCGCGCGCCGCCCGCTCCGGCTCGTTCAGCCGCGCGTAGCTCTGCGCGAGCAGCCGGTACGCCGGCGCGTGGTGGATGTCCTGATCGAGGACCTTGCGCAGCTCGGCGACGGCCTTGCCGGGATCCTCGGCGGCGTAGATCTCGGCGAGCGCGACCCGATCGGGCGGCGAGTCGTCGACGCCGAGGATGCCGCGGTACGCCTCGATCGCGGCGGCGCGGTTGCCGGCGGCGAGGTAGATGCGCGCGAGGCCGCGCTGGGCCGGCACCGCCGCCGCCGGGCCGCCCTTCTCCATCGCCGCGTGCGCCGCGTCGATGAGCATCGTCTCGGCGGAGCCGAGGTCGCCGGCGTCGGCGGCGCGGCGGGCCAGCGCGAGCGCGGGCGGCGCGTAGCCGGGGTCGTAGTCGATCGCGCGCCGGTACTGCGAGGTCGCGCCGCGCGCGTCGCCGCCCGCCTCGATGATGCGGCCGCGGTAGTAGTAGTAGCGCGACAGGCTCTCCGGCGAGATCGCCGAGCCGGGCGCGGCCGCCAGCTCGATCACCTGATCGATCGCGGCGCGCGCCTCCGCGTACTGGCCGGCGACGAAGTGCTCCTGCGCGAGCCGGTAGTAGGCCTCCTCGTGGTGGGGCGCGAGGCGGATGACCTCGCCGAGCACGGCGATCGCCCGCTGCGGCTGCATCTCGTGATCGGCGTGGATCTCCGCCTGCCGCATGAGCGCGGCGACCCGGACCTCGAGCGGCGGCTGCGGCGTGGTGCCGAGGAAGCCGGCGATCGCGGTGACCGCGAGGGTGTCGTGGCGCATCGACAGGTGGAAGTCGACGTGCGCCGACAGGATGCCGAAGTCGTCGGGCGCGAGGGCCACCGCCTCGCCGTACAGCTCGGCGGCGCGGTCGAGGTCGCCGTCGCGGGCGCGGCTGCCCGCCTGCGCGACCCGCACGCGCGCGAGGAAGCGGCCGGCGTCGTCGCGCTTGCGGTAGAGCTTCTCGAGCTCGCGGTAGACCGCCTCGAAGTCCCACGCCTGCGGGTGCGTGCGGTGGAGATCGATGAGCGCGTCGAGGGCCTCGAGGTGGACCGGCCGGATCTCGAGCGCGACGATCAGGCTCTCGGCGGCGGCCTTGGCGTCGCCGGTCATGAGCGCGACGATGCCGCGCCGCCGGTAGAACTCGCTGCGCGTGGTCGGATCGCCGTCGCGCATCGCCTTGACCGCGAGCGCGGCGGCGAGCGGCGCGGCCCGCTTCCAGTCGCCGGCGTCGAAGTAGTGCTCGAACAGCGACTGGTTGGCGGGCAGGCACTCGGGATCGACGGCGAGCGCGGCCTGGTACAGCTCGAGCGCGCGCTCCGGCTGGCCGAGGCGCTGCTCGTAGAGGCGGCCGATCTGCGCGAAGACGCCGGCCCGCTCCTTGTCGTCCTGCCAGAGCTTGACCTCGAGCTCGAGCGTCTCGATCACGCGCGGCCAGTCCTCGCGGCGGCGGTAGAGGTCGCGCAGGCCGTGGACGGCGGGCAGGCACGACGGCGACGTCTTGATCGCCGCGTCGTAGTAGCGGATCGCGTCCTCCTCCTTGCCGAACTTGGCCTCCATGACCGAGCCGCACTTGAAGTAGAGGAGCGCCTTCAGGTTGCGGTCGGTGGTGATGCGGATCTGGCGGCGGGTGACGTCGACGAAGTCGGCCCACTGCTCGGTCGACTCGTAGATGCGGCCGAGCGCCTCGAGCGCGTCCTTGTTGGCGGGCGCGATGTCGAGGATGCGGCGGTAGTGCTCGACGGCGCGGGCCTCGTCGCGCAGGCCGTCCTCGGAGATCTGGGCGATGCGCTGGTGGAGCGCGGTGGCGGCGTCGCCGGCGGGCGCGGAGGCGAGCCGGTGGCGGAGGACGTCGACGAGGCGGCCCCAGTCCTGCTCGCGCTCGTACCAGCGCTCGAGCGTCTCGAGCGCCTCGTGATCGGTCGGATCGAGGTCGAGGATCTGCTGGTAGAGGCGCGCGGCGGCGGCCGGATCGCGCAGCTTGGCGTGGGCGACCCGGGCGGCGCGCCGCAGGGTGTCGATGCGGCGCTCGTCGTCGGAGGCGAGGCCGGCGCGCTTCTCGTAGACGTGGATGAGGCCGTTCCAGTCGCTGCGCTGGGAGAAGATCGACTCGAGGAACTTCACCGACGTGTCGTTGTCGGGATCGAGCTCGACGACCTTCTCGTAGCTGCGGGCGGCCTCGCCGGGATCGCCGAGGTACTGGAGCTGGACCTGGCCGCGGCGCGCGTAGAGATCGCCGAGGCGGTAGGCGCGCGAGGCGCCGCGCTCGACGAGGTCGATCGCGGTCTGGTAGAGGTTCATCGCCGCCTGCCAGCGCTCGTGGTGGTAGGCGAGCTTCTCGAGCGAGGTGAAGATGTCGCGGTTGGCGGGGTCGGCGTGGAAGCCGGCGAGGTAGGCGGCGATCGCGCCGTCGACGTCCTGCTTGCCCTGGAGGAGCTGCGCGACGCGGGCGTAGAGCTGCGACCGCTCGCGCTTGTCGAGGGTGGCGTCGGCGCGCGCCTCGAGCACGCGGAGGAGATCCTTGTCGCGGCCGAGGCGCTGGTAGAGCTCGTCGAGGGCCTCGAGCGCGGGGACGTGCTGGGGCTGGCGCTCGAGGACGGCCTCGTAGGCGAGCGCGGCGTCGGCGGGGCGGCCGAGCTTGCCGGCGCGGAGCTGGGCGAGGCGGAGGAGGATCGCGACCTGCCCGTCGGCGTCGGCGGTGGCCGACAGCTCGCGCTCGAGCGCGGCGGCGAGCTCGGGCCAGCGCTCGGCGCGCTCGAGGAGGCGGAGGGTCTCGCCGTGATCGGCGCTGGTGCCGGCGAGCTCGCGGAAGCGGAGCGCGCCGTCGACGTCGCCGAGCCGCTCCTCGAGGAGGCGGGCGAGCGCGGCGGCCAGGCGCGGCTGCTCGCCGGCGGGGGCGCGCTCGAGCTCGGCCTGGCGGACCTGGGCGAGCTCGGGCCAGGCCTGCTGGTGCTCGAGCGCCTCGCCGAGGGTGCGCAGGTTGACGACGGTCGGGGCGGCGCGGCGGAAGGCGGCGGCGAGGTCGGCCCAGCGGCCGTGGGCGCGGGTGATCCGCTCGAGGGCGGTGAGCGCGGCCGGGTGATCGGCCTCGATCGAGAGGGCGTCCTGCAGCGCGGCGACGGCTTGGTCGGTGTCGCCCTGCTCCTCGCGGAGGCGGGCGACCTCGAGCTGGGTCGTCAGCCGGCGCGACGGCTCGACGCCGCGCGCGAGCTCCTGCGCGAGGGTGCCGAGCAGGCGGTCGGTGCGGCGCGCGCGGCGATGGACGCTGGCCTCGGCGCGGAGGGCCTCAGTGCCGCGCTCGTCGGCGGCGGCGGCGGCGGCGAAGGCGGCGAGCGCGGCGCCCTCGTCGTGGCGGTGCTCGTCCTCGATGCGGCCGATCTCGAGGTAGAGCTGGGCCTGCAGGCGGCGATCGTCGGTGGCGGCGGCGGCGCGCTGGCGCAGCTCGATCGCCTTCGCCCAGTCCGCGGCCTGGTCGTTGAGGCGCGCGAGCTCGTGGAGGGCGTCGGCGTCGCCGGCGCGGAGCGACATCGCCTGCTCGAGGAGGGCGCGGGCGCGGGCGGTGTCGCCGAGGTGCTCGGCGTGGAGGCGGGCCTGCTCGCGGAGGACCGCGGCCTTGACGCCGTCGTCGGCGAGGACGGTCGCGAGCTCGGCGAGGGTGGCGGCGAGGTCGCGCCAGCGGCCGTCGCGGCGGAGGACGGCGGCGAGGCCGAGGCGGGCGCCGGGATCCTGCGGGGCGGCGCGCGCGGCGTCGGTGAGCGCGGCCTCGGCGTCGGCATAGGGCCACATGCGGCAGCCGCCGGCGGCGGGACCGCGGGCCGTGGAATGCACGGCGATGATCGTCTTCAGGCCGGATTTTTCATCCGAGAACGCATGGAC
>DASZXE010000613.1:0-1758 GCA_035546475.1 Kofleriaceae bacterium | reverse complement strand
CGCCGCGTCGTCGTCGATCGTGTTACATGGCGCCCATGGACCTCCCGTTCAACATGACCGCTCCCCGCGCGAAGCTCGAAGACGGCGAGGAGATCGTCCTGTCGGCGCCCGGCCTTCGCCGCAAGGGTTGGTTCGGCAACCGCTTCGGCGAGCTGCACCTGACCGACCGGCGCGTCGTCTTCGTCAAGGCGATCATGAAGGGGCCGGTGGCCGCCGTCGTCGGCGCCAAGGGCGCCAGGCCGATGCTCGCGTTCGACCGCAAGGGCGTCACCGCCGAGAAGGTCGCCCTCAAGAAGCAGACCGCGCTGCAGCTCACCGGCGGCGGCGTCACCGAGAAGATCGTGATGGCCGAGGCGAAGGTCGACGAGGTCCTCGCCCAGCTCCGCGCGAGCTGACGCCCGCCACGCGGCTACTGCAGGCCGCAGGCGACCGCGCCGCCGGAGAACGCGGCCGGATCGGGCGTGAAGATCTCCATCGTGCCGACCGGCGCGCCGTCGGCGTCGACGCCGCCGACGAGCAGGATCTGGCCGGTCGACAGCGCGTGGGCGGTGGCGCGGGTGCGGGCGGCGACCAGCGGGATCGTCGCGACGTGGTCGAGCGTGAACGCGTCGAGCACCTCGGCGTCGGCGAGCACGTGGCCGTCGGCGTCGGTCCCGCCGGCGACGAGGATCTGGCCGCCGACCTGCGCCACCGCGGCGTCGCGGCGCGGCGTCGCGAGCCCGGCCTCGCGCTCGCTGTAGAGGCGATGGACCAGCTCGAGCCGCACGCCGGTCGTGGCGAGCGTGTCGCCGATCGCGCCGCCGACCAGCGTCACCACGCCGTCGCCGACCGCCGCGCCGTGGCCGGTGCGCGCGGCGCCCGCCGGCGCCTGCTCGTCCGACACGCCGGCCGTCGTCACGATCGCGAGCCCCGACGTGCCGGTGCCCGCCCCGGCGACGGCCGCGATCGACGAGCCGTCGGCGGTGGTGATCGACGACGCGGTGCCGACCATCGCGGGCGTGGCCGGCAGCGCGGTCACCGTGCTCGTCAGGCCGTCGATCACGGCCGGCGCCTGCGGCGGCGCGCCGGTGACGAGGAAGCCCTCCGGCCGGATCGCGGTCGCCGCCGCGCCCGACCGCGCGAGCTCCGGCGCGTCGGCGAGCATCAGGTACGCGCCCGCCGGCGAGACGGTGGTGTCGAACCGCCACAGGGTCCCGGTCGGCGCGCCCGCGGCGTCGTCGCCGCCGAAGACGTAGGCGTAGCCGGTGACGCCGGGCGCCACCGTCGGTGCCCGCCGCGCGGCCGGCAGGTCGAGGCCGCGCTGCAGCGAGTGGCTGTAGACGTCGTAGACGTCGACGGCGGCGCTGGCGGCCCCGGCCGGGTCGAGGCCGCCGGCGATCAGCACGCCGAACGAGAAGTCGGCGGTGCCGGCGTCGGCGCGCGGCCGGTCGAGCGGGACCGGCGCCGCCGCCAGCGTCCCCGGCGCGCCGACGTAGACGGCGACGTCGGCGTCGATCGCCGCGATCGGCAGCGGCCCCGAGCAGCCGTAGGCGACCAGCGCGCCGCCGGCGTCGAGGCCCTCGAACGTGACGTTGGAGCTCGGCCCGTCGGCGGCGACGTCGATCGACAGGTGGAACTTGCCGTCGGCGTCGCGGGTCGCGGTCACCTCGCGCCGCGGGATCGACAGCGTCAGCCGCGCGGTGACGACGTCGGCCAGCAGGTCGGAGCCGGGCGCGGTCGCCAGCTTCAAGCTGATCGTGCCGGTCTCGCCGCCGCACG
>DASZXE010000612.1:0-1858 GCA_035546475.1 Kofleriaceae bacterium | reverse complement strand
GGCGCGCACCCGCTCGCCGCGGTGCTCGAGCACGAGGCCGTGGCCGTCGTCGTCGGGGCCGACCCGCACGAGCTGCGCCGCGCACGCCTGCTGGGCGGCGGCCAGGGTGGCGTCCTCGTCGCCGCCGACGACGCGGTGGAGGACGACCAGCGGCACCTGGGCGCCGGGGCCGAACAGCGCGAGCGCGGCGAGCACCTCGCGGGCCGCGCCGTCGAGGCCGGCGAGCTGGCGGTCGCCCGGCCCGTCGGTGCCAAGGATCTCGGCGGCGTCGCCGTCGAGGTCCCAGCGGCCGCCGAGCCGCCGCAGCGCGCCGACCGCGAGCAGGTGCTGCAGCGCCTGGACGACGCGCGCCGGGCTGCCGCCGCTGTCGCGGTGGAGGAGCGCGGGCAGGGCGGGCGGCGGCTCGCCGGCCAGCATGCTGGCGGCGAGGTCGCGGATCGCCGGCTCGTCGAGCGGCAGGAGCGCCACCGCGACGGCGACCGACGGATCGCGCGGCGTGGCCCCGGCGCCGGCGGCGACCAGCACGCCGGAGCGCTCGCCGCACGGCCGCCCGGCCAGGGACTGCGCGACGCGATCGACCAGCTCGTGGGCGAGCCGGTCGCGGCGATCGAGATCGTCGACGACGATCACGGTCGGCGCCACCACCGCGCTGGTCGCCAGCCGCTCGGCGAGCTCGTCGGCGGCGATGTCGGGTGACGGATCGTCGCCGAGCGCCACCAGCGCCTGCCGCCACGGCAGGAGGCCGGTGCCGGCCGGCACCCGCGCCGCGCGGCCGCCGGCGAGCTGCGCGCGGATCGCGATCTCGTCGAGGAACCGGCTGCGGCCCGCGCCCGCCGGCGCCGCGAGCAGCACGGTGCGCGGCGCCGGCGTCGCCCGCGGCCCGAACGTCGTCAGCACGCGCGCGATCGCGCGATCGCGGCCGACCAGCGCCGCCGGCTCGGTCCGGCTGGCGAGCGTGTCGTCGTGCAGGCCGACCGCGCGCTCGAGCACCGCCAGCGCCTCGCCGCCGTCGGCCGGCCGCTCGCGCGGATCGATCGCCAGCAGCCAGGCGACGACCCGCTCCAACTCGGCCGGCGCGTCGGGCACCGCGTCGCGGAGCGGCGGGATCTGGCCGGCCTCGATCCGCCGCAGCAGCTCGTCGGGCCGGCGGGCGTCGACCGGCAGCCGGCCGGCCGCGCACGCGAACAGCGTCACGCCGAGCGCCCACAGGTCGGCGCGCGGGTCGGCCGGCCCGCCGCGCAGCCGCTCGGGCGACAGGTACTCGAGCGTCCCGGTGAGCCGGCGCAGCCCGGTCGTCGATCGCGCGGGCTCGGAGCGATCGGTCCCGGGCAGGTGGGTGGCGCCGAGATCGGCGAGCCGCGGCCGCCACGCCCGGATGTCCGGTTCCCGGACATTCGCGACGAGCACGTTCGACGGCTTGACGTCCTGGTGCACGTGGCCGTTGCCGTGCAGGTAGGCGAGCGCGCGCGCGACCCCGGCGGCCAGCGGCAGCAGCTCGCCGGCGGGCTGGCCGGCGATCGCGCGGTCGAGCGGCACGCCGTCGACGAGCTCCGACACCAGGTACGGCACGCCGTACGCGGTGCCGTGGCGCCGCACGCCGACCAGGTTCGGGTGGTGCAGGCGGGCGAGCAGCCCGAAGCCGAGCCGCAGCGCCTCGCCCTCGCCGGCGCGCACCGCCTCGCGGTGCAGGAGCTTCAGGCAGACGTCGGCCTGCTCCGGCTCGACGGCCAGGTCGAGCGCGCGGTAGACCACGCCGCGCGCGCCCTCGCCGAGGCGCGCGACGATCCGGTAGCGGCCGTCGAACAGATCGCCGGCGGCGAGATCCATCGCGGCGAGCGTAACCCAAGCCGGCCTCGGC
>DASZXE010000611.1:0-15122 GCA_035546475.1 Kofleriaceae bacterium | reverse complement strand
CAGCGACACGACCGTGCGCCGCGACCTCCGCAAGGCCGGCATCTACGCGGCGGGCGGCGTGCCGTGCTACTGGCGCCTCGATCTCGCGAGCCGGCGCCTCGAGGTCTACAGCGGCCCGCGCGCCGACGGGAGCTGGGCGCTGGTCCGTTCGCTCGGCGAGGACGAGCAGGTCGAGCTGCCGGGCCTCGACGTCCGCTGGCGCGTCGGCGAGCTGCTGCCGGCTCCGTGAACGACCCGCTCAGCTCGACCGCTTGACGACGTTGCCGAGCTCCTCCGACTCGGTGATCGAGGCGGAGCGGAGGTGGGCCTGCGTGATCGCGCCCCCGGCGTCGGCGGCGAGGAAGGCGGCGCGGATGGCGGCGTTGCGGATGTTGCCGCCGCTGAACTCGTAGCGGTCCGCGATCTCGTCGAGGTCGACGTCCTCGTGCAGCAGCTCCGCGCGCGGCAGGTGCTTCTGCCACAGCGTCACCCGCGCGTCGTGGTCGGGCGCGTCGAACGTCACCCGGAACTGCAGGCGCCGCAGGAACGCCTCGTCGATCCCCTGCAGCGCGTTCGTCGTCAGGATCGCCACGCCGTCGAAGTGGTCGAGCTTCTGCAGCAGGAAGTTGACCTCGAGGTTCGCGTAGCGGTCGTTCGAGCTCTTCACCTCGGTGCGCTTGCCGAACAGGGCGTCGGCCTCGTCGAACAGCAGCACCGCGTGGCCGTGGCGCGCCTCCGCGAACAGCCGCCCGAGGTTCTTCTCGGTCTCGCCGACCCACTTCGACACGATGCGCGACAGGTCGACGCGGTAGAGCGCGATGCCGAGCTCGGTCGCGATCACCGACGCCGCCAGCGTCTTGCCGGTGCCGGGCGGCCCGCTGAACAGCACCGCGATCCCCTCGCCGGTGATGTGCTTGCCGAGCCCCCACTCGCGATAGACGCGCTCGGCGTGCCGCCGGTACAGCACGATCTCGCGCAGCCGCTGGCGGACGTCGTCGGGGATGACCAGCGCGTCCCAGCCGATGCGCCGGGACACGCGCTCGACCAGGTTGCCGAGCCGCGGGCGCAGCGCCTCGCCCACCTCGGCCTGCGCCTGCGGCGACGGATCGTCGAGCAGCCCGCGGTGATGGGCCTCGACGATCGCCTCGACCTGGCCGAGCCCGACCGCCAGCGGCGCGATCTTCTCGGCGACCACCGCCGCCGCGTTCGCGACGCCGTCCTGCTCGAGCCGCACCTGGGCCAGCTCGGTCCCCGCCGACGGCCGCAGGCCGAGCAGCGGCACGACCGTCACGTCGCGCGCGATCGACGTCGGCACCGGGTCCTCGTCGTTCGTGTAGAGCAGGACCGGGACGTCGAGCCGGCGTGACGCCCGCACCGCCGCCGCCAGCCGCCGGTGGACCACCACCGGATCCGGCTCGCGCTCGGGCGCCAGGTCGCACGCGACCAGCGCGCCCGCCAGGCCGGCGTCGCGGACGAGCCGGGTCCAGCCGGCGTCGAGGCTGCCGTCGGGCGGCGACGACGCCGTCCACAGCCACTTCTGGTGGCGCCCCGCCAGCACCCGGCCGATGGTGTGCATCGCCCACGGCGAAGGCCCGACCACCAGCACCGATCGCCGCAGGTCGGGCAGGCCGATCGCGGCGAGCTCGAGGCCTGGCACGCGTCCTGCCGCGGAGACCTCGTGCACCTGGGGCGGCGGGGCCACCAGCGCGCCGCGGACCGCGGCGACTATCGACGCCGGCATCCGTACTACGGACGTGACCGACAGCCCGACGGCTGGATCGACCTCGAGCGCGCCGATGGCGAGGGCCGATCTCGGCTCGCCGAGCCGCGCGGCGAGCGCGAGCCGCCCGGCCTCGTCGGCCACCGCCAGGTCGAGCAGGAAGCCGAGGGTGAACCCGGCGCGAGGCGACAGTGCGTCGTAGCTGCGGGCCAGCGCGCCGTCGAGGTGGGGCGCGACGGCCAGCGCGACCAGCGTCAGCTCGCGCGGGTCGTTCCCCAGCCAGCGCGCCAGCCGGCCGAGCGGGTTCAGCGGATCGCGCGGCCAGCCGGCGACCAGCGCCGCCGCCAGCGCGTCGACCTCGGCCGACCGAGCCTGCAGCGCGGCGACGTCGTCGGGCGGCGGCGCCGGGACGTGGCCCTCGGCGGCCAGGCGCAGCCAGAGCCGCGCCGCCGCGGCCCTTCCCAGCGCGAGCACCTGCTCCGCGTCGACACTCATCGGTGGAATCGACGTGAAACTACCGCACCCTCTGGTGCAGAATCCAGCGAACGACGGAGAACGACCATGGGCGAGAAAGACTTCCGGCACGGCGACGACCACGAGCAGGACCTCGACCACGCCGCCGCGCAGGCCGGCGAGCACGAGGCGGGCGCGGAGCACGGCAAGGACGCGGCGGGCGCCGGCTACCTCGGCCAGGCGAAGGTGAAGTCGGGCACCACCGACGTCACCGAGTTCAAGGACGAGAAGACGCAGTCGTACGCCCACGGCGCGTTCATGGGCGCGGCCGGCGCCTTCATGCACGATCCGCTGTGGAACCAGATCTTCGCGGCCGTGTGGAAGGAGGAGTGGGAGCGGGTCTCGAAGATCGAGGACACCCGCACCTGCATGCTCGCCCTCGAGAACAACCCGGTGCTGTCGGCGTACGGCGAGTGCCAGGCGACGCAGCACGGCGGCCAGAAGAAGGGCGAGGCCGATCCGCAGAAGGCGGGCGTGGTGCCGTCGGAGTGGGACGTCTGGATCGACAAGGAGGACCCGGGCAACCTGAGCAAGACGAAGATCGCCCACGGCAGCCTGACGACGACGATCCTGCAGAGCGCGCCGGGCATGAAGGACACGACCGTCGGCTACAACCGCAAGGACGTGCAGAACGCGAAGAACTCCGCCCAGTGGATGGAGATCTTCGGCCAGGCGATCGCGATGTACCGGGCCGGCGCCGCGCCCGAGGCGGGCGCCGGTGACAAGCAGCCCGACGGCCGCGCCGAGGCGATGCAGGCCGCGCTCAAGGCGACCACCGCCGAGGAGGCGATGGCGACCTGCGCGAACTTCATGCGCAAGGAGAACGGCGGCGGCCTGATCCTCGACGTGAAGTCGACCTACTCGACGCCGGCCGACATCAACACCTTCATCGACTCGCTGAAGGCGCGCGGCATCTACGTGATGGGCGTCGGCACCTTCCGCCACACGCAGCTCGACGGCATCGAGGAGGGCGTGCGGCAGGTGAAGTTCTTCCACGCGATCACCGGCGTCGCCAACGCCGGCGCGAGCGGCGGCCTCAAGCAGGACGACCACCTGATGTTCAACGCCGGGTCGCTGGTGAAGCAGCAGGGCCAGGGCTACGTCGTCGACGAGGGCGCGCTGCAGACGCTGTCGGACCTCGTCAACAAGTTCAACCTGTACGTCGGCCTCTACGTGCAGGAGGGCGACATCGACGAGAAGGCGGTCGACACCATCATGAAGCTGGTGAACCGCATGCCGCACCTGTTCAAGGACGGCTTCGCCTACGGCAACGTGAGCGGCAAGGCCGAGACCGAGACCGACGGCTCCGGCATGGGCAGCCAGGCCAAGGCCGACGCGCTCGACAAGGCGGCGGCCGCGCCGCGCACCATCGGCGAGAAGGTCAAGGGCGCCTGGGACTCGCTCTGGAACTGACGCGGTTCGTTCGCTGACTCGTCGACGCGGCCGGTCGGGCCGCGTCCCTGCTTTCGGCGCGCGCTGCGTGATAGGAAGACGACATGACGCAAGGCAAGGTCGACGTCGACACCGCGGGCCTCGACGCCCGCAGCGAGAGCGCCTGGCGCCGGCTGGCGACCGCGATCCGCCTCGATCTCAACCGCTTCATCACCGCCGAGGTCGAGCAGCGCCTGCGCGCGCGGCCGAACTTCTTCGCCCGCATGCCGCAGACGCCGCTGATCGGCCTGCGCGGCCGCGTCGACGAGGAGGCGGCCAAGGCGGCGGCGGCGCTCGACCAGCCGGTCACCGACCTCCGCGTCTACTACGGCGCCGAGTCGCGCAGCGCCGACGAGGAGGACCGCGGCTTCGTCAAGACGGTCGGCGAGCGCGCGGTCGAGGTGACCGAGCGGCTGCTGATGGAGCTGGCGTTCCCCGGCGACGACAAGCCGGATCCGGTCGCGTCGCCGGGCGTCGACCTCGACGCGACCTACAAGCTGGCGTTCGAGCCGTCGACGTCGCTCGTGTGGGCGTGGCGGCAGGTCCGCGAGCTCGACACCGTGCGCAACCAGCTCGCCGACGGCGCGCCGCCCTCGTTCGAGACCCGCTGGCACTTCCCCGAGCTGCCGCGCGCCGCGACCTGACCTCCAGGCGGGCGCCGCGTGCCGCCGGGGGCGCGTGCTATCGTTCGCTCGTGCAGGCTGCCTCGTTCGTCCGCCCCGAGCCTCCGCGGTCCTCCTCCGTCGACGGCGAGGTCCGCCTGGTCATCGCCGGCGTGAGCTGGGGCCGGTACGTCGCCATCCGCGAGCTGCTCGAGGACCACCCCGGGCTGCGGATGAGCTTCCTCGAGGGAGTGCTGGAGATCATGAGCCCGTCGCGCCGCCACGAACGCGAGAAGAAGCTGATCGCCCGGCTCATCGAGGCGTGGGCGCTCACCCGACGGGCTCGCCTCGACGGCTACGGCTCGATGACCTTCCGCAAGGAGGCGGCGGAGCGCGGGGCCGAGCCCGACGGATGCTACGTGGTGCGGGGCGACCTCGGCGAGGCGCCCGACATCGCGATCGAGGTCGTCGTCACCAGCGGCGGCATCGACAAGCTCGCGGTCTACCAGGGCCTCGGCGTGCCGGAGGTCTGGTTCTTCCGCGACGGCGCCTTCGAGCTGCACCGCCTGGGCGACGACGGCTACGCGCGGATCGAGCGCAGCACGTTCCTGCCCGAGCTCGACCTCGTCCAGCTCGCGACCTTCGTCGATCGCGACGACCAGACCGCCGCCGTGCTGGCGTACGTCGACTCGCTGCGCTGACCTCCGATCGGTTACCATCGGGGCGTGAAGGCCAAGGTCGAGGCGGTGCGCAAGGCGCTCCTGGAGCGCGGCACCGCGCTGCCCGCGGAGACGCGGCGGGCGGCGCTCGAGCGGGGCGCGCTGGCGCCGGAGCTGGCGGCGTACGTCGACAAGGTCGAGAGCAACGCGGCCGGCCTCCGCGACGAGGACGTCGCGCGGCTGAAGGAGGCGGGGCTCGACGAGGAGCAGATCTTCGAGCTGACGCTGGCGGCCGCGCTGGGCGCCGGGCTGCGGCGGATGGAGGCGGCGCTGGCGGCCCTGGCGGCCGAGAAGGCGCGATGAGGCTGCGGCTCCTCCACGAGGGCTTCCGCCCGCTGCAGAAGGCGCAGCTCGCGATCATCCGGCGGCTGGTCGGGCAGCTCCCCGGGCCGATCGCGGTCATGTCGCACCGCCGCAAGATCTTCGGCAAGCCGTTCGCCGCCTGCCTGCAGGAGGCGATGCGCGGCAAGTCGGAGTGGAGCGTCGGCGAGCGTGAGATCTTCAGCGCCTTCGTCTCGAAGCTCAACGACTGTCGATATTGAACGGTCGATCACACCGCGGTCGCGGTGAAGGCGCTCGGCGACGACACGATGGTGCAGGCGGTGCTCGACGACTACCGCACCGCGCCGATCGGCGAGAAGCTGCGCGCGATGCTCGCGTTCCTCGAGCAGATGACGCTCGCGCCCGACTCGCTCGGGCCCGACGCGGTGGCGCCGCTGCGCGCGGCCGGCCTGTCGGACGCGGCGATCGAGTCGGCGATCCACGTCGCGTTCGTCTTCAACGTGATGGACCGGCTCGCCGACGCGTTCGACTTCCAGATCTCGGACGCGCGCGCGCAGAAGTGGGTCGCGCGCATCCTGCTCGGACCCGGCTACGGCGTCGCCAGCATCCCCGGCTGACCGCCGGCGTCCCCCGGGGCTGACCGCCGGGCTCCTCGCGGCTACTGGGGCAGGCCGGGCAGGAACTGCTTGCCGGCGACGAACTGCACCGACGACGCGCCGAGCTCCTCGGCGGTGATCGGCTGGTAGAAGCCGCCCAGGTTCGCCGACAGGAACGCCTCGGCGACCGCGAAGAAGGCCACGTTGTTCTCCGGGCGGGCGAAGCCGTGGCCCTCGTCGGGGAACAGCAGGTAGGAGACCGGGATGTGATGGCTCTGCATCGCCTTGACGAGCTGGTCCGACTCGCGCTGGTTGACGCGCGGGTCGTTGGCGCCCTGGCCGATGAGCAGCGGCACCTTGATGTCGTCGGCGTGGGTGAGCGGCGACGCCGCGAGCAGCGCCGCCTTGCCCTCCGGCGTCGACGGGTCGCCGACGCGCGCGTGCAGCACCGGCACGAACGGCCCCCAGTAGGCCGGGATGGTCTCCTGGAACGTCACCAGGTCCGACGGGCCGACGAGGTCGACGCCGCAGGCGAACGCGTCGGGCGTCATCGCGACGCCGACCAGCGTCTCGTAGCCGCCGTAGCTGCCGCCCATGATGCAGATCTTGCCCGGCGCGGCGATGCCCTGGTCGACCGCCCACTTCTCGACGTCGAGGACGTCGTCGTGCATCGTGCCGCCCCACTGCTTGTCGCCGGCCGCGACGAACTTCTTGCCGAAGCCGGTCGAGCCCCGGTAGTTGACCGACACCACCGCGTAGCCGCGGTTGGCGAGCTGCTGGTGGACGGTGTTGTAGCCCCAGTCGTCGCGCGCCCACGGCCCGCCGTGGATGAACATCACCGTCGGCAGCGCGTGGTCCGGCTTGCCGTCGTGGTCGGGGTCGGCGTCGTTCGGCAGGGTCAGGTAGCTGACCAGGTCGAGGCCGTCGCGCGCCTTCACGATCTCGGGGAACATCGGCGCCAGGCCGGCGCTGTCGAGCTCGGGGCGGATCGACAGCAGCTTCTCGCCCTTCTGCGTCTTGCGGTCCCAGCGCCAGACGTGCGGCGACTGGTGATCGCTGTCGAAGGTGACGAGCCAGGTCTGGTCGTCGAGGGTCTTCGACGCGATGCCGACCACGCCGTCGTCGAGCTTGGCGATCGCGGCGAGGTCCTTGGCGACCTTCTTGTCGACGACGACCCAGCGCGGCTTGTCGTAGTCGATCGCCACCGCCTGCACGGTCTGATCGATCGGGCTCATCATGATCTCGCTGCCGATGTCGGCCTTCGGATCCTCGACGACGAGCGTCTTCTTCTTGCTGGCGGCGTCGACCTTGTAGAGCGCGGCGGTGTCGCGACCGCGGCTGTCGACGATGTAGTACGACTTGCCGGTGGCGTCGAAGCCGACGATCGACGTCGTCAGCATGTCGTCGTACGGCACGGCCTCGTAGTCGGACCAGGCCTTCTTCTTCGGATCGAAGCGCTGGATCATCTCGGAGCCGTCGGGCTTCGGCTGGATGCCGAAGCGGACCTGCAGATCCTCGTCGAGGACGAAGCCGAGGAACCCGTCGTTCTGCACGAGCAGCGTCTTGGCGCCGGTGGCGAGGTCGATCGCCCAGTCGTCCATGAACTGCGGGTTGCGATCGTTGACCGCGAGCACGACGGTGCCCGGCTTGCGCCGCGACATCCCCGCGATCTCGACGCGCGCGCCCTTGGCGGGGAGGAGGTCGGTGGTCGCGCCGGACGCGAGGTCGATGCTGTAGACGTGGAAGTTCTCGTCGCCGGCCTGGTCCTGGCTGAACAGCAGGTGCTTGCCGTCGAGGGCGAACTGGTACTGGCGGACCGGGCGGGCCTTGTCGCTGGTGACCGCGTGCGCCTTCGACAGATCGCCGGCGGGCGCGACCCAGACGTTGAGCACGCCGTCGACCGGCGCGATCCAGCCGTACCACTTGCCGTCGGGGCTGAGCTGGAGGCCGGCCTTCTGCGGGTTGCCGTAGAGGACCGAGCGCGGGATCAGGCCGTCCTTCGGATGGCCGGCGGGAGGCGCCGGCGGGGGCGGCGGCGTCGGCGCCGGGGACGGCGTCGGCGCGGGGGCGGGGGCGATCGTGGGTCCGGGGGCCGCGGGGGTGGTGCTCGCGGGCTTGCCGCCGCCGCCACACGCAGCGAGGGTGGCGGCCGCGAGCGTCGCCATGGTGGTTCGCTTCATGCCGCCGTCGTACCACGCGGCGCGGCCGGCGGCGGCGCGGCCGGTGGCGCGCCCGGGCGTGGCTCGCGGGATGGCGCGGCTGGGCTACGATGGTGGCTCGCATGGTGCTCTCGACGACGCGTGACCCGCCGCTGCGCGAGCCGGTGCGCGACACCGCCCGGCGGGGACGATGAGCGAGGCGGGGCGGCGCCCGCACCCGTGGGCGACCTTCGCCACCTGCTGCCTGAGCCTGTTCCTCGTCTCGCTCGACATCACGGCGATGAACGTCGCGCTGCCGGCGATCGGCCGCGACCTGCACACGTCGACGACCGGCCTGCAGTGGACGATCGACGTCTACACGGTCGTGATCGCCAGCTTCCTGATGATGGCCGGCGCCAGCGCCGACCGCTTCGGGCGCCGCCGCGTGTTCCGCCTCGGGCTGTCGCTGTTCACGCTCGGCTCGCTGTCGTGCAGCCTCGCGCCGTCGGTCGGCGCGCTGGTCGGCTTCCGCATCCTCCAGGCGGTCGGCGGGGCGATGCTCAACCCGGTGGCGATGTCGATCATCGTCAACACCTTCACCGAGCCGAAGGCGCGCGCCCGGGCGATCGGCCTGTGGGGCGCGGTGTTCGGCCTGTCGATGGCGCTCGGGCCGGTGCTCGGCGGCGCGCTCGTGCAGGGCGTCGGCTGGCGGGCGATCTTCTGGATCAACGTGCCGGTCGGCATCGCCGGCCTGTTCCTGACGGTGCGCTACGTGCCCGAGTCGCGCGCGGAGCGGCCGCGGCGCGTCGATCCGGTCGGCCAGGCGCTCGTCGTCGTCGGGCTCGCGGCGCTGACGGCGACGCTGATCGAGGGCCCGCACGCGGGCTGGGGCTCGCCGGTGATCCTCGGCGGCTTCGCGCTGGCGGCCGCGGCGGTCGTCGGGCTCGTCGCCTACGAGCGGCGGCGCCACGAGCCGCTGATCGAGCTGCGCTTCTTCCGCAGCATCCCGTTCGCGTCGGCGACCGTGCTGGCGGTGCTCGCGTTCGCGACCTTCAACGGCGCGCTGTTCCTGAGCTCGCTCTACCTGCAGCAGGCGCGCGGCCTCGCGCCGACCGAGGCCGGCGCCTGCATGCTGCCGATCGCGGTCGCGCTGGTCGTCTGCTCGCCGCTGTCGGGGCGGATGGTGGCGGCCGGGCTCACGCGCCGCGTGCTGGTGATCGCGGGGACGGGGATGGCGCTCGCCGGCGGGCTGCTCGCCGGCGCGACGGTGACGACGCCGCTGCCGCTGATCGTCACCGCCTTCTGCTGCTTCGGCGTGGCGCTCGGCTCGATCAACCCGCCGATCACCAACGCGGCGGTGTCGGGCATGCCGCGCGCGCAGGCGGGCGTCGCCGCCGGCCTGGCGTCGACGAGCCGGCAGGTCGGCGCGTCGCTCGGCGTCGCGATCGCCGGCTCGATCGCGGTCGCCGACCCGCGCGACCCGGGCTTCAGCGGCTCGACGCACCCGTTCTGGTGGATCGTCCTCGGCAGCGGCGTCGCCATCGTCGTGCTCGCGCTGGTGTCGACCGGCGCCCGCGCGCGCCGCAGCGCGGACGCGATCGCCTCGCTCGTCGCCGACTGAGCTGGATCCGACCGCGGGCGCCTCGCCCGCGCCACCGGGCGGTTGCATGGTTAGGCCATCCCCCCTGGCTCCGAGGAGAACCCATGAGCACGAGCTCGGACGAGCTGACCCTGATCGACGGCTGGTGGCGCGCGGCGAACTACCTGTCGGTCGGACAGATCTACCTGCTGGCCAACCCGCTCCTGCGCGAACCGCTGCGGCGCGAGCACGTCAAGCCGCGCCTGCTCGGCCACTGGGGGACGACGCCCGGCCTCAACTTCGTCTACGCGCACCTCAACCGGGTCATCCGCGCCCGCGACCTCGACATGATCTACGTCATCGGTCCCGGCCACGGCGGGCCCGGCATCGTCGCCAACACCTACCTCGAGGGCACCTACAGCGAGATCTATCCCGACGTGTCGCGCGACGAGGCCGGGCTCGCGCGGCTGTTCCGCCAGTTCTCGTTCCCCGGCGGCGTGCCCAGCCACGTCGCGCCGGAGACGCCCGGCTCGATCCACGAGGGCGGCGAGCTCGGCTACTCGCTGTCGCACGCCCACGGCGCCGCGTTCGACAACCCCGGGCTGATCGTCGCCTGCGTCGTCGGCGACGGCGAGGCCGAGACCGGCCCGCTGGCGACGAGCTGGCACTCGAACAAGTTCCTCGATCCGGTCCACGACGGCGCGGTGCTGCCGATCCTCCACCTGAACGGCTACAAGATCGCCGGCCCGACCGTGCTCGCCCGCATCCCGCGGACCGAGCTCGAGCAGCTCCTGTCCGGCTGCGGCTACCGGCCGGTCTTCGTCGAGGGCGACGAGCCGGCGGCGATGCACGCCCGGATGGCGGAGGTGCTCGACGAGGTGCTCGACGAGATCCGCGCGCTGCAGGCGGCCGCGCGCACGGCGGGGCAGCGGGGGCGGCCGCGCTGGCCGATGATCGTGCTGCGCACGCCGAAGGGCTGGACCGGCCCCAAGGTCGTCGACGGCGTGGCGGTCGAGGGCACCTTCCGCGCCCACCAGGTGCCGCTCGCCGACCTCGACCGCGGCGAGCACCTGGCGATGCTCGAGGCGTGGCTGAGGAGCTACCGGCCCGAGCTCCTGTTCGACCGCGGCGGCGCGCTGGTGCCCGAGCTGGCGGCGCTCGCGCCGGCCGGCGACCGCCGGATGAGCGCCAACCCGCACGCCAACGGCGGCGTGCTCCTGCGCGACCTGCGCCTGCCGGACTTCCGCTCCTACGCCGTCGAGGTCACCGCGCCGGGCGCCACCCACGCCGAGGCGACCCGCGTGCAGGGCGCGCTCATCCGCGACGTCATCCGGTGCAACCCGACGACGTTCCGGGTCTTCAGCCCCGACGAGACGTCGTCGAACCGGTGGAACGCGGTGTTCGAGGTCACCGACCGCGAGTCGATGGCCGAGGTCCTGCCGACCGACGACCACGTCGCGCCCGGCGGCCGCGTGCTCGAGATGCTGAGCGAGCACCAGTGCCAGGGCTGGCTCGAGGGCTACCTGCTGACCGGCCGCCACGGCTTCTTCTCCTGCTACGAGGCGTTCATCCACATCGTCGACTCGATGTTCAACCAGCACGCGAAGTGGCTGAAGGTCTCGCGCGGCCTGCCGTGGCGGCGGCCGATCGCGTCGCTCAACTACCTGCTCACCTCGCACGTGTGGCGGCAGGATCACAACGGCTTCACCCACCAGGACCCCGGCTTCATCGATCACGTCGTCAACAAGAAGGCCGAGGTGATCCGCGTCTACCTGCCGCCCGACGCCAACACGCTCCTGTGCGTGACCGATCACTGCCTGCGCAGCCGCAACTACGTCAACGTCATCGTCGCCGGCAAGCAGCCGGCGCCGCAGTGGCTGACGATGGACGAGGCGATCGTCCACTGCACGCTCGGCATCGGCATCTGGGAGTGGGCGTCGACCGACGGCGGCGGCGAGCCGGACGTCGTGATGGCGTGCGCCGGCGACGTGCCGACGCTCGAGACGCTGGCGGCGGTCGACCTCCTGCGCGACCTCGCGCCCGAGCTGCGCATCCGCGTCATCAACGTCGTCGATCTGATGCGGCTGCAGCCGGAGGCCGAGCACCCGCACGGCCTCTCCGACCGCGACTTCGACGAGCTGTTCACCCGCGACAAGCCGATCCTGTTCGCGTTCCACGGCTACCCGTGGCTGATCCACCGGCTGACCTACCGGCGCGCCAACCACGGCAACCTGCACGTGCGCGGCTACAAGGAGGAGGGCACCACCACGACGCCGTTCGACATGACGGTGCTGAACGACCTCGACCGCTTCCGGCTGGTCGCCGACGTCGCCGGGCGGGTGCCCAAGCTCGCGGCGCGGGCGCCGCACCTGGTGCAGGCGATGAAGGCCAGGCGGATCGCGCACGCGGCGTACATCCACGAGCACGGCCAGGACCTGCCGGAGATCGTCGACTGGACCTGGCGAGGCTGACGTGCGCGCGCTGGTCCTCAACGCCGGCTCGAGCACGCTCAAGTGGGCGGTGCTCGACACGGCCGAGCGGCGGGCGCTCGCCGCCGGCGACGAGCCGTGGCGCGCGGGCGAAGCGGCGGCGCGCGCCGAGCAGGTCGAGGCGTTGCTGCGGCGGGTGCCGGCCTTCGACGTCGCCGGCCACCGCATCGTCCACGGCGGCCTCCGCTACACCGCCGCGGCCGTCGTCGATCGGCAGGTGCGCGCGGACCTCGACGCGCTGGCCGCGCTGGATCCGCTCCACATGCAGCCGGCGCTGGCCGGCGTCGATGCGGTCGCCCGCGCGGCGCCGGCGAGCGTGCAGGTCGCCGCGTTCGACACCGCCTTCCACGCGACGATGCCGGAGGCCGCCGCCGGCTACGGGCTGCCGTACGCGTGGACCGAGCGCTGGGGCCTGCGGCGGTTCGGCTTCCACGGGCTGAGCGTCGCGTACGCGGCCGGGCGCGTGCGCGAGCTGCTCGGCCGCGTGCCGCCGCGCACGATCGTCTGCCACCTGGGCAGCGGCTGCTCGGTGACCGCGCTGGCCGACGGCCGGTCGGTCGACACCACGATGGGCTTCACGCCGCTCGAGGGCGTGATGATGGCGACCCGGGCCGGCTCGGTGGATCCCGGCCTCCTGCTCCACCTGCAGGCCCGCTGCGGCGTCGGCCTCGACGAGCTGGCCGAGGTCCTCCAGCACGGCTCCGGCCTGCTCGGCGTGTCGGGCGTGTCGGCCGATCTGCGCGAGGTGCAGGCGGCGGCCGACGGCGGCGACCCGCGGGCGAAGCTGGCCTGCGAGCGCTTCACGCTGACGCTCCGGCGCGCGGTCGGCGCGATGGCCGGCGTCCTCGAGGGCGTCGACGCGATCGTCTTCACCGGCGGCATCGGCGAGCACAGCGCGCGCGTGCGCGGCGACGTCGCGGCGGCGCTGCGGTTTGCCGGGCTCGAGCTCGACGCGGGGCCCGGCGCGGCCGACGGCGATCGCGTGATCTCGACCGGCGCCTCCGCGGTCGTCGCGCTCGTCATCGCCGCGCGCGAGGACCTCGTCATCCTCGACGAGGTCGTCCGGCTGACCGGGCCTGGGGCCGGCGCCGCGCCGCCCGCGCGCGCCCGGCCGTGATACTGAGGCTCGATGCGCGTCCTGGTGCTCGCCGCGGTCGGCCTCGCGTCCCTGACGTCCGTCGCCGCGGCGCAGCCGGTCGGCGCGCCGCCGTACGGAGCGCCGTACGGAGCGCCGCCGCCGCCGGTCGATCGATCGGTGAGCGTCACCCTCTCGCCGCTCCATCTGCTCTTCCCGATGCTGGAGCTCACCGCCGAGCTGCGGGCCGCGCCGCGCTGGGGCGTCGCCGCCATCGGCGGGGTCGGCTCGATCTCCGCCGACTCGGCGAGCGGCAACCTGCGCTTCTTCGCGGTCGAGGTCGGCGCCAGCGCGCGCTACTACGCGACCGGCTCGTTCCGGCGCGGCGTGCAGGTCGGCGCCGAGGTGACCTACGTCCACCTGACCATCGACGAGGACGCGTCGGACGTGCAGGTGACCGGCGCCGGCCGCGGGCTCTCGATCGGCGCCTTCGCCGGCTACAAGTGGACCGGGCGCAGCGGCCTCACGCTCGAGGCGCAGGGCGGCCTCGCCTACCTGGCGGCCGACGCCAACGCCAGCGACAGCCAGACGTCGGCGTCGGACCACGACAGCAGCATCTACCCGCTCGTCAACGCCAACATCGGCTGGAGCTTCTGACCGCCGCGCCGGCGGCCGCCGCTCAGCGCCGCTTCTTCTGGCCGTGGGTCGCGAACTTCGCGCGGACGCGGGCGAGCTCGTCGGCGGGGAGGACGTGCGGGGTGCCGATGGCGGAGGCGTGCCAGTACTGACCGGCGAGGGTCTCGACCTCGGCGGCGAGGCGGAGCGCGGCGTCGAGGGTGCGGCCGAGCGCGACCATGCCGTGGTTCGCCATCAGACAGGCGTCGCCGGTGCCGAGCGCGCGCAGGACGTTCGCCGCCAGCTCCGCCGAGCCGTAGGTGGCGTAGTCGGCGCACGGGATCTCGTCGGTGCCGGCGAGCGCGATCATGTAGTGGACCGCGGGGATGGACCGGCGCAGGCACGCGATCGAGGTGCAGTAGAGGGAGTGCGTGTGGACGATCGCCTCCACCCCCGGGCGCGCGGCGAGGAGGTCGCGGTGGAGCTGCCACTCCGACGACGGCGTGCGCTGGTCGGGGCGCGCGGTGCCGTCGGCGCGCAGCTCGACGAGATCGTCGGCGTGGAGGTCGGCGTACGGCATCGCCGACGGCGTGATCAGGAAGCCGGAGGCGGTGCGCACGCTGGCGTTGCCGGACAGGCCGGGCGTCAGGCCGAGGTCGCTCATGCGGCGCGCGGTGGCGACCAGGCGTTCGCGGAGGGCCAGCGTCACCGCGCGGCTCCGGCGAGGTCGGGGAACATGGCCGGCAGCGCGTCCGCCGCGGCGACGCCGCGCTCGGTGACGATGCCGGTGACCAGGCGGTGCGGCGTGACGTCGAAGGCGGGGTTGGCGACCGCGCTGCCGGCCGGCACGACGTGCGCGCGCGCGCCGCCGGCGCCGGCGATCCAGCGGACCTCGTCGGCGGGGCGCTCCTCGATCGGGATGTCGGCGGCGCGCGCCTGCCAGTCGATCGACGGCGACGGGGCCGCGACGTAGAACGGCACGCCGTTGTCGTGGGCCGCGAGCGCCTTCAGGTAGGTGCCGATCTTGTTGCAGACGTCGCCCTCGCGCGTGGTGCGATCGGTGCCGACGATGCAGAGGTCGACCAGGCCCTGCTGCATGAGGTGGCCGCCGGCGTTGTCGGCGACGACCGTGTGCGGCACGCCGTGGGCCGCGAGCTCCCACGCGGTCAGGAGGCCCTGGTTGCGCGGGCGGGTCTCGTCGACCCAGACGTGGACGGCGAGGCCGCGCTCGTGCGCCTTGTAGATCGGCGCCAGCGCCGTGCCCCAGTCGACGGTGGCGAGCCAGCCGGCGTTGCAGTGCGTGAGGATGTTGAGCGGCGCGTCCGGCGATTTTTTGGAGGCTGCGTCGCGCAACAATTCCAACCCGTGCGCGCCGATCGCCTCG
>DASZXE010000610.1:0-1783 GCA_035546475.1 Kofleriaceae bacterium | reverse complement strand
GGCGGGCGCGTGCGGCGCCGGCTGGGCCGAGGCGATGCCGGCGCTGATCGCCGACGCCGCCACGAACGCGATGGCGGCGACGAGCCCGGCGACGCCAGACGCGCCGGGCCGGGCCAGGGGAGGTCTTCTACGCATGGGGCCTCGGGCGCGACGGCCGCGCGCGACGGGCGTACCAGCTAGGCCGGCCTCGTACAAGCCCCCGGCCCTACCATCGAGGCGATGAAGCCGGGACGGATCGCCCCGGCCTTCCACGCACCCGTCCCGCGGCGAACGCGAGTCGGGACGTCAGTTCTTCTTGGCCTTGTCGTCGTCGTCCTCGTCGTCGTCCGCGGAGAAGTCGACCTTGCCGGTGAAGTGCTCGCCCTCGCCGAGGATCTTGAACTTGCCGGTCGCGACCGTGGCGCCGTCGACCTCGATCACCATCCACAGCTCGCGGTTCACGCCGACCAGCTTGTGCTCGAGGGTGAACTCCGACAGCAGCGCGCGCTGGCCGCGCTGGTCGAGGTACTGCTCGAAGCTGGCGACCATCGGCCGGCCCGGCTGCTGGTTGTCGTACAGCTTGACCTCCATCTCGATGTCGCCGAGCGGCCGCTTGAAGAACGCGGCGAAGAAGATCTTCCAGGTCTTCTTGTCCTTGTCCTCCCAGAACTGCGCCTTGCTCTGCTTCTTGATGGTGGCGATGAACGCGCTGTTGCTCTTGGCGTGGAACGGGAACGGCTTGTCGCTGGTGATGATCTTGCCGGCGAAGACGTCCTCCGGCTTGCGGTCGGCGGCGGCGGGGCGGACGGCGACGGCGGCGGCGGCGAGGGAGAACAGCGCGGCGAGCACGAAGAGCGAGCGACGGGACGTCATGGCACCTCCGGAGGACCGGCACGATAGCGAGCCGGACCGGCCGATGCCAGCGCTTTTCGACCACGGCGGCCGCACGCCAGGCGCCTCCGCGCGGGCGGCGCAAGCCCGAGCGCGAAGCCGGTCGATCGCTCGTTCGCTGCTCTACGCCTTCGGCGCGAGGAGCGCGGCGATCGCGTCGAGCGCCGCGGGGGCGGTGCCGGCGGCGCGCGCGAGGCCGACGGCGCGGCCGGCGAGCTGGCGGTAGAGCGCGTCGATCGCGGGCTCGCCGGCGACCGCGGCGAGGTGGCGCTGGACGGTGCCGGCGTCGCCGCGGCGGATCGGGCCGGTCAGCCCGGCGGCGAGGCCGTGCTGCGCCACGTTGGCGAGCGCCCCCTGCGCGAGCGGCACCAGCGCCGCCAGCGCCGCGTCGTGCTCGACCCCCGCCGACGCGAGCAGCTCGACCGCGGCGTCGAGGACGGTGACGACGTAGTTCGACGCCAGCGCCGCCGCCGCGTGGTAGCGGACCATCGCGTCGCTCGCCAGCGGCAGCGGCGTGCCGCCGAGGATCTGCGCCAGCGTCGTCGCGGCCGCCCGCCCGCGCGCGTCGCCCTCGACGCCGAACACGGTGCCCTTCCAGCTCCGCATCACCGCCGCCGGATCGACGACGGCGCGCAGCGGGTGCAGCGTGCCGATGCCGCCGACCTTGCCGGCGACCCCGCCGAGCGCCTGCGCGGCCGACGTCGAGCCCGCGCAGTGGAGCAGCACGTGGCGCTCGCCGACCAGGCCGGTCGCGACCAGCCGGCCGGCGACCTCGGCCACCGCGTCGTCGGCGACCGCGAGCACGAGCACCTCGGCCTCGAGCAGCAGGTCCGGCGGCGCGGGCGAGAAGCCGGCGACGCCGGCGACCGCGGCGGCGGCGCGCGCGGCGGCCGGACGCCGGGCCCACAGGCCG
>DASZXE010000609.1:0-3650 GCA_035546475.1 Kofleriaceae bacterium | reverse complement strand
GTCGTCGCCGCCGGCGGCCCGCCCTTCCCGGAGCAGGCCGCCGCCGCGGCGACCGACAGCGTGAGCAGCGCGCGACGCATCCACCCGGCTCCGATCATGGCCACGCCAACGTCTCACGGCCGCGGTCCATTCCGCGACGCCGCGCGCCTCGTGCCTCCGGTCGCCTCCGGTCGCCTCCCGTCGCCTCCCGGCCGCCTCCCGTCGCACCCGTCGCCACCGGTCGCCACCGGTCGCCTCCCGTCGCCTCCGGTCGCACCCGTCGCACGCGCGAGGCGGTCCGCGCCGCTTGTCGGCCCCGCGCCGCGGGCGTATCACGCGGAGATGCAGCCAACGACGCTCGCACGCCGCCTCGGGCCCGTCGCCGGAGCGGCGCTCGCCGCCCTCGTCCTCCGCGGCGCGCCCGCCCGCGCCGACGAGGGCATGTGGACCTTCCACGACTTCCCGTCGGCGATGGTGAAGGCGCGCTACGGCTTCGCGCCCGACCAGGCGTGGCTCGACAAGGCGCGGCTGTCGTCGGCGCGCATCACCGACGGCTGCTCCGCCAGCTTCGTCTCCGCGAACGGCCTGGTGATGACGAACCACCACTGCGCGCACGACTGCATCGCGGGGCTGTCGTCGGCCGACCACGACTACGTGAAGGACGGCTTCTACGCCGCCACCGCCGCCGACGAGGCCCGCTGCCCCGACATGGAGATCCAGCGGCTCGACGCGATCGCCGACATCACCGACCGCATCGGCAAGGCCACCGCCGGCAAGACCGGCGCCGCCTACACCGCGGCGTTCAAGGACGTCTCGTCGGCGATCGAGAAGGAGTGCCAGACCGCCGCCAACCTCCGCTGCGAGGTCGTCGAGCTGTTCCACGGCGGCCAGTACATGCTGCACACCTACCACCGCTTCACCGACGTGCGGGTCGTCTTCGCGCCGGAGCTGCAGACCGCGTTCTTCGGCGGCGACCCCGACAACTTCGAGTTCCCCCGCTACGACCTCGACGTCAGCTTCCTGCGCGTCTACGAGGACGGCAAGCCGGCGGCGACGCCGACCCACTTCACCTGGTCGAAGGCGGGCGCCAAGGACGGCGAGCTGACGTTCGTGTCGGGCAACCCGGGCGGGACCAGCCGCGAGCTCACGATGGCGCAGCTCGAGTTCGAGCGCGACGTCCGCTTCCCGCTGCGGCTGTGGCTGCGCAGCGAGTGGCGCGGCCAGCTCACCGAGTTCATGCGGCGCGGCCCCGAGGAGCAGCGGACCGGCACCGAGTGGCTGTTCGAGATCGAGAACTCGCTCAAGGCGTACCGCGGCCTCATCGCCGCGCTCGGCGACCGCGCGCAGATGGATCGCAAGCGCGCCGCCGAGGACGCGCTGCGCGCGAAGATCAAGGCGGATCCGAGGCTGGCCAAGGACGTCGGCACCGCCTACGAGGACATCGACCACGCGCTCGCCGCGTTCAAGCCGTTCTACCGGCGCTACTACCTGCTCGAGCTGATCGAGAAGGGCAGCCTGCTCGACGACGCCATCGAGCTGGTGCGCGCGGCGAACGAGCGCGGCGTGCCCGACGGCAAGCGGCTCGCCGAGTACCGCGAGGCGGCGCTGCCCGAGCTCGAGCAGGCGGTGTCGTCGCCGGCGCCGGTCTACGGCGCCCGCGAGCAGCTCATCCTCGCCTTCTGGCTCGGCAAGCTGCGCGAGGAGCTCGGCGCCGACGATCCGACCGTGCGCGCGCTGCTCGGCAAGGAGACGCCGGAGGCGGTCGCGGCGCGCTGGGTCGCGTCGACGAAGCTCGCCGACAAGGACGAGCGCATCCGCCTGTGGAAGGGCGGCCTCACCGCGATCAAGGCGTCGAGGGACCCGATCATCCTCGCCGCGAAGCTGATCGACGCGCCGGCCCGCAAGCTGCGCAAGCAGTGGGAGGACGACGTCGACGGCGTGGTCGCGGCGGCGACCGAGAAGATCGCGCGCGCCCGCTTCGCCGCCGAGGGCAAGAGCGGCTACCCGGACGCGACCTTCACCCTGCGGCTGTCGTACGGCGCGGTCGCCGGCTACACGTCGACGGTGCACGGCACCAAGGTGACGCCGTTCACCACCTTCGGCGGCGCGTTCGACCGCGACACCGGCGCCGCGCCGTTCGCGCTGGCGCCGAGCTGGCTGGCCGCCAGGGCGAAGCTGCCGATGAAGACGCCGCTCGACTTCGTGACGACGAACGACATCATCGGCGGCAACTCCGGCTCGCCGGTCTTCAACAAGGACCTCCAGATCGTCGGCCTCGTCTTCGACGGCAACATCGAGAGCCTGGCCGGCGACTACTGGTTCGATCAGGCCACCAACCGCACCGTCGCCGTCCACTCCGACGCGCTCCTGACCGCGCTCGGCACCATCTACCACGCCGATCGCATCGTCACCGAGCTGCGCGCCCAGCCGTAGCCGCGCGCCTCGCCCGCCTACAGCCAGTGGCGGCGGCGGAACCAGGCGAGCATCGCGACCGGCGTGCCGATGCAGAGGGCGAGCATCGTGTACATGACCGCGTCGTGGTGCATCCAGCCCTTGAGGCCGGGCAGGTCGTCGAAGTTCATGCCGAAGAAGCCGACGATGAAGGCGAGCGGCAGGAAGACCGCGCTCATGATCGTCAGGTACTTCATGATCTCGTTGGTGCGCTGGCCGACCGCCGACAGGTAGGCGTCGAGCGCGTTGCCGAGCAGGTCGCGGTTGGCTTCGATCGACTCGTTGATGCGCACGAGGTGATCGTAGACGTCGCGCAGGTAGAGGCCGGTGCGGTCGCTGATGCGGTCGTCGCCGCGCTTGGCGAGGAGGCCGAGCACATCGCGCTGCGGTGACAGCACCTTGCGCATCGACACCAGGTGGTGCTTGAGCTGGAAGATGCGCTGGAGGTCGCTCCGCTTCGGCGACGAGAGCACCGAGTCCTCGAGGTCCTCCAGCTCGTCGGCGATGGTGTCGAGGATCGGGAAGTTGTCGTCGACGATGCCGTCGGCGATCAGGTAGTAGACGAAGTCGAGGCCGCGCTCGAGCAGCTTCGCGTCGCCGGCGAGCCGCCGCCAGGTCTTCTCGACCGACGCGATCTCGCCGAGGTGGACGGTGACCAGGAACTTCTCACTCAGGAAAGTGTGCAGCTCGTGGAGGTCGAGCGCGTGGACCTTCTCGCCCTTGCAGGCGAAGCCCTGCGTCACCAGGAACAGGTGGTCCTTGTACTCCTCGATCTTCGGCCGCTGGTCCTCGTGCGCGCAGTCCTCGATGGCGAGCGGGTGGAAGTCGAAGCGCGTGCGCAGGAGCTCGAGCTGCGGCTCGTCCTGGCCGCGCAGATCGATCCAGCGCAGCACGCCCTCGGGCGGCGGACCGACCCGCTCGGTGCCGTCGTACAGCTCGACCTTGCCGTCGCGGAGCTCCATGACCCGGAACATCGGGTCACTATACGCGGGGCTACCAGGACAGGCTGCGGCGCGGGCCGAACGACGTGCCGCCGGCGCGCGCGGGCGGTTCGGCCTCGGCCTCGGCCTCGGCTGTCGTGCGGCGCGCGGCGGCGCCGCGGTGCTCGTTCGCCGGCAGGCGCGCCCAGAGCGACACGGCCTCGACGGCGAGCGGGCCGCGCAGGCCGAGGCGGTGGAGGAGCGCGTGGGCGCACGCGATGCGGGTGAGCGGCACCGGCG
>DASZXE010000608.1:0-2854 GCA_035546475.1 Kofleriaceae bacterium | reverse complement strand
GCTGCGGATCGGCGTCGGGATCGGCCGGGATGTCGGCCGGCGGCACCGGTCGGTCGCCCTCGCCGCGCAGCTCGTGGCGCAGGTCGAACGCGCGCAGCCGCGCGCCCGCGCCCGGCCCGTCGCCGACCCACATCGCCAGCGAGCCGGGATCGAACAGCACGACCTGCACCGCCGCCGCGTCGTCGATCGCGCCGCGGTGGCCGACCGGCAGCCCCTCGCCGTCGAGGCCCCGTCGGTCGCGCAGGATCGCCGCCACCGCCGCCGCGTCGGCCGGCGGCTTCTGCAGGAGCTGGAGCGCGCGCGCGACCCGCTCGGGGCTCGCCGAGATCCGCTGCGTCCGGTCGTTCTCCGGATCGTCCTTCCAGCCCTCGGCCTCGAGGAGGTCGCCGACCGCGGCCGCCGCCGGCTGGCGCCGCACCGCGACCCGGCTCGGCCCCCGCTCGACGACCGCCCACGTGCCCTTCTGGCCGTCGACGATCACGTACGCCGCGGCGCCGAGCGTCGCGGTCGCCTCGATCAGCTTCACCGCCTCGTCGAGGTCGTGGGCCTGCTCGAGCACGTCGCGGGCGAGCACCGCGATCGGCCGCGCGGTCCGGGTCGGCCGCACGTCGCGCGTGCGCACCGGGTGGACGATCACGACCACGCCCTCGGCGTTGATGCCGGTGACCACGCCGAGCATCCCCGGCCAGCCGACGCCGGCCCACGCGAGCTTGCCGGCCGGCCGGATCAGGCTGACGACCGGCCGCATCGCGTCGCCGCCGTCGCCGGTGCCGGGCAGCGCCAGCTCGTGGCCGACCCACAGCCGGCTCGCGGTGCCGCCGGTCTGCGGCGCGACGATCGTGAGCGCGCGGGTCAGCCCGCGGTGATCCGCCTCGGCGCTCCACGGCGCCGGCACGCCGAGGTCGAGCGCCGCCTCCTGCCGCAGCAGGTCCGCGTAGTCGAGGTCGACGCCGCTCGCGCGCGCGCCGCGCAGGAGGCCGGCGAGCGCCTTCTTGGCGGCGCCGGTGAAGCCGTTGTCGACGAACCGCAGCCGCCAGTCCTTGCGCATCCCGCGGGTCCAGCGGCCGAAGGTCCCGCCGCTGCCGGCGATGCCGTCGATGGTCGGCGCCAGCGACCGCCCCACCGCCGGCAGCCACGACGCCAGCAGGCGCCCGTGCGCCGCGCCGATCGTGAACGGCTCGCCGCTCGCGCGCAGCACCGCCAGGTCACCGAGCATCGCCAGCGTGGCGTCGTCCCAGCGCAGCATCGGCGCCGCGCCCGGCGTCGGCTGGTGCAGCACGACCGGGCTGCGCGACGGCTGCCCGTCGGGGATGTCGTACGCCACCGACCGCCGGTAGATGAAGTAGGCGACCACGAACGCGGTCACCACCAGGCCGACCAGCATGACGACGGCGCGCAGCGCCCGCTGGGGCGTGTAGCGGCGGCTGCCGATCACCAGGTCGGGCATGGGCGGCGCACTCTACGCCCGGCGCGGGGCCGGTTGAAGGGCGATCCTGCGGCGCGCCGCCGCGCGCGCGTCGCGGTGAATCTCCGCCAGCGCTCGCGCGTCGAGAGAGGGCGTAACTCCAGCGGCACGCCCCGTCACATGCTGGTAGACTGCCCGCGACGTTCCTGGGGAGGAATCATGCTGCGCTCACGCTCCTACGCCGCCCTCGCCATCGCCTTCGGCCTCGTCCTCGGCACCCACGCCGACGACGCGTGGGCGCGCGGCAAGAAGAAGCCCACCCCGACCAAGCCGGCGAAGGCGCCCGCCAAGCCGGCCAAGACGCCGGCCAAGCCCGCCGTCGCCGCCGCCACGCCCGAGCAGAAGAAGGCGATGGCGGAGCTGATGGGCCCCTACAACTTCAACATGACGCGCGACGACGTCATCGCGCAGCTCACCAAGCAGATCGACGAGCGGTACGCCGAGCAGATCAAGGCGACCAGCGACGTGATGACCCAGGACCGGATCCGCAAGGACAAGCAGAAGGAGATCACGCGGGTCAAGCAGTCGCTCGTCGAGTTCGACGGCACCAAGTCCGGCTGGGACGTGTCGCTCATCGACCAGGAGTTCGCGCAGAACACCGGCGAGTCGATGCTCGTCTACTGGGAGAACGACAACGGCAAGAACCAGCGCCGGTTCTTCTTCTTCCACGACGGACGGCTGTGGAAGATGTTCATCTCGTTCGACACCAAGCAGCTCGCCGCCGAGAACCGGAACTTCGGCTACTTCGTGGCGATGCTCGAGCAGCGCTACGGCAAGAGCGACATGGAGGACGGCTACGCGGCGTGGGTGACGCCCGACTTCGAGGTGCGCGCCGTCGACAAGATGAACTTCTACGGCGCGCTCGGCCTGCTCATCCAGGACCCGAAGCAGCTCGCGCAGATCGCCGAGGTGCGGAAGGCGCACGCGCCGGAGGCGAAGGCGAAGGACAACATCATCGAGGTCATCAAGCAGAAGGGCGACGCGTCGGACAACGTCAACCTCGACGAGAACAGCGACGCGGTGAACGCGATCATCAACGGCTCGAAGTAAGCTCGCCCGGCCGCTGCGGGCGGCGGGCGGCGCGCGACGCGCGGCCGGAACCGGGCGACGGGCGACTGGCGGTTGAGGCTGACGGCTGACGGCGGAGACTGGCGGCGGGTGGCCGGCGATGGAGACTGCCGGCGGGCGTCTGACGGCGGGCGGCTGGCGGCTGAACGGCTGGCGGCTGGCGGCTGACGGCTGACGGCTGACGGCTGACGGCTGATGGGCTGACGGCTGACGGCTGACGGCTGACGGCTGGCGGCTGGCTGGCTGACGGCTGACGCTGGCAGCTGGCGGCGACAGGCGACGGGCGACGGGCGGCGGGCGGCGGGCGGCGGGCGGCGGGCG
>DASZXE010000607.1:0-2685 GCA_035546475.1 Kofleriaceae bacterium | reverse complement strand
GCGGGTCGCCGACCGCCTTCGTCCGGGCGTCGGACACGTCGTCGCGGCTCTCCGTCGACGGCCGCGCCGCGGGTGCCGGCGCGCTGGCCGGCATCGGCGCCGGCGCCGGCGGCAGCGCCGCGTTCATCTGCATCGCCAGCGCGAGCGCGCCCGGGTCCTGGCCCTGGTCGTGCGACGCCGCGCGGGCCTTGCCCTGCGCCGGCTCGCGCCCCGGCGTCACCGAGGTCAGCGCCCGCGCGAAGTCGATCGACACGTCCCCCTGCCCTCGCCCGCCGGCCCGCGTCGTCGAGGTCGTCGCCGCGCCGGCCGCCGCCGCCGCCCGATCGCGCTCGCCGATCGCGATCACGGCTGCCGCCTCCGGCCGCCGTGGTCATCGGTCACGCGCTGCTCGCCGCGCTCCGCCGCCAGCGCCAGCTCCTCGCGGCAGTCCTCGAGCACGCGCTCGACGGTGCGCAGCTCCCGCTCGCGCTGCCGGAGCTGCGCCGCGCTCTGCTGCGCGCGCGCGCTCGCCGCCTGGCGCTCGCGCTCGGCCGCGGCCGCGAGCGCGCGATCGCCGGCCAGCTCGTCGGCGATCCGCATCAGCTCGGCGATGCCGGCGCTGGTCGCCATCCGCTTGCCGGCGTCGGCGATCGCGTGATCGAGCTCGGCGGCGGCGGACGACGCCTGCGCGGCCGCCTGCTGCTCCGCCGCGGTGGCCTGCGCGTGGACGGCGCCGGCGAGGTCGCGCAGCCGCCCGCGGGCGGCGATGACGGCGCGGAGCTGACGGGGACGGACGGTCATCACGGGCGCTCCTCCAGCGCCGCGGCGAGGCGGCGCAGGCTCTCGTTCCACGGGGTCGAATCGTCGGGGGCCTGGCGCGTCCACGCGTCGAGCCGCTTGCCGGTCACCAGCGCCTTGTCGAGCTCGGGGTTCGAGCCTGGCACGTAGGCGCCGAGCGCCTGCAGCTCCATCGCCTGGCGGCGCTGGGCGAGGGCCACCCGGCCGCGCTCGGCCAGCGCGCACGCGTCGGCGCCGGCGACCCGGCGGGCGACTCGCGAGGCGCTCGCCAGCACGTCGACGGCGGGGAACTGGCCGCGGTCGGCGAGGTCGCGCGACAGCACGATGTGGGCGTCGAGCAGCGAGCGCGCCGAGTCGGCGATCGGATCCGACAGGTCGTCGCCCTCGACGAGCACGGTGTAGAAGCCGGTGATCGCGCCGCCCGACGCCGCCGGCGCGACGCGCTCGAGCAGGCGGGGCAGCGCGGCGAAGACGCTCGGCGGATAGCCCTTGGTCGCCGGCGGCTCGCCGAGCGACAGGCCGATCTCGCGCAGCGCCATCGCGTAGCGGGTCAGCGAGTCGATGACGAGCAGGACGTCCTTGCCCTTGCTGCGGAAGTACTCGGCGATCGCCGACGCGACCGCGGCGCCGCGCACGCGCTCGAGCGGCGACTTGTCGGCGGTGGCGACCACCGCGACCATCCGATCGCGGCTGGGCGACGCCATCAGCTCGCGCACCTCGCGGCCGCGCTCGCCGATCAGCCCGACGACCACGACCTCGGCGTCGGAGTGCTGCGCGATCTGCTCGACGAGGACGCTCTTGCCGCAGCCGGCGCCGGCGAAGATGCCGACCCGCTGGCCGCGGCCGCACGGCAGCATGCCGTCGATGACGCGCACGCCGGTGGCGAACCGGGCGTCGACCTGCGCGCGGTCGGCGATCGCGAGCGGCAGGCCCTCGACGGGAACGCGGTCGATCGCGACCGGCTTCGGCCCGCCGTCGATCGGCACGCCGAACGGATCGACGAAGCGGCCGAGCAGCCCGTCGCCGACGGCGACCGACGACCGCGCGCCGCTGCGCCACGCCGCCGCGCCGGGCCGCAGCGCCCGCGACGGGCCGAGCGGCACCGCCAGCAGATCGTCGCCGCGGAAGCCGATGACCTCGCACGGCAACGGCTCGCCCTCGCACGCGACCTCGACGACGTCGCCGACGCGCACGGGGAAGCCGGTGATGTGGACGATGAGGCCCGACACCTCGAGGACGCGCCCGCCGACGACCGGCCCGCCGTTCGCGCGCACCAGGCGGCCGAGCTCGAGGCCGAGATCGGCGCGGCTCACGCGCCACCTCGGGCCGGACCGCGGCCGCGACCGCCGCCGTTGCCACCGCCGCCACCCGCGCCGCCGTCGCCGCGCTGGACCGGGATCCGCTGCGACATCCGCTCCTCGCGCGGGATCGAGATCCGCTGCGACATCGAAGGACGCTCCTCGCGCGGGATCGAGATCCGCTGCGACATCTGCGGCCGGTCGTCGTCGGTCGCGAGCTCGTACCCCGGCGCCGCCGCCTTCAGCAGCGCCAGCAGCGGCTCGCGCAGCGCCGCCAGCCGGGTCGGCCAGCGGGCGTCGACGACCAGGCGGGGCGCCTCGACCCACACCTCGCCGGGCGCCAGGTCGGCGACGACCTCGCAGGTCACGCCGGCCGGGATCTGGTTACCGAGCTCGGCGGCGTCGTCGCCGTTGAGCCGCAAGGTCAGGTCCTTGCCCCCGCCGGCGGCGAGCGCCTGGCCGACGAGCTGCGCGAGGCCACGGCGATCGATCGCCGCCGCCGCCGGCGCCAGCCACTCGCACAGGCCGAGCGCGACATCGACGATCGTCTCGGTGAGCGCCGCCTCGCGCTCGGTCCGCACCGAGCCGAGCGCCTGCACCACCGCGGCCA
>DASZXE010000606.1:0-3706 GCA_035546475.1 Kofleriaceae bacterium | reverse complement strand
CGCCCGCCGCCCGCCGCCTCCTACTGCCGCGCCTTCGCGCCCGCCTTCGCGCGAAAATCCGCGAGCCCCGCCTGGATCAGATCCACGACCTCTCCGCTCGACGCCCCCTTCGCCCGCACCTTCGCCGCCACCCCGGCCGTCTTCGCGATGAAGTCGTTCCGGCCCTGCGCCGACAGCGTGCTGATCTTCACGCCCGCGTCCTGGATGATCTTCACCAGCGTCGGATTCATCGCGCGGATCGCCTCGCGCCCCTGCCGCGTGATCTTGCGGCCCTCGTCGAGGACGATCGTCTGCAGGTCCGCCGGCAGCCTGTCGAACCAGTCCTTGTTGAAGGCGATCACCGCCGGCTGATAGATGTGCGCCGACAGCGTCAGGTACTGGATCGACGTGTGCCAGCTCCCCGCCACCATGTAGAGGAGCGCCTGATCGAAGCCGTTGACCGTGCCGGTCTTGAGCGCGGTCGTCACCTCGGTCGTCGGGATCGCCTGCGCGCTCGCCTCGAGCTCCTTCCACATCTCGATGTGGACGTAGCTCTCCTGCGACCGCATCTTCTTGCTCTTCAGGTCCTCCGGCTCCGCGATCGGGAAGCTGGCGCCGAAGTGGCGGAAGCCGTTCTCGCTCCAGAAGCCGAGCACGAGCCCCTTGTCCTGGAACCGCTTCTCCATGTCGGGCAGGAGGAACTTGTCGAGGACGTAGTCGGCCTCGCTGGCGCTGGCGAACTGGAACGGGATCTCGATCGCCGCCAGCTCCTCGACGAGGCTCGCCACCGCGCCGGTCGACGCGCCGACGCCGGAGAGCTGCCCGCGGGCGGTCATGCGAACCGTCTCGTTCTCGTCGCCCATGGTGCCGCCGAGGAAGACCCGCACCTTGAGCCGCTTGCTCGACGCGGCCTCGACGTTCTTCTTGTAGGTCTTGAGCAGGTCGGCCCACGGGGTCTTGTCGGGGGCGACCGTCGCGATCTTGAGCTCGATGCGGTTGTCGGCGGCGGCGCGGCGCAGGCCGCCGAGCCCGACGACGGACGCGGCGGCGGTGCCGGCGAGGAAGGTGCGGCGGTCGAGGGGGCGGGCCATGGGCTCTCCGGAGCGCGGGTGGGACGGCCCGGCGAGCGTGCCATACCGTGCCGGCCGCGTGGGGGCCTCTCGCTCGCCGGCTCGCTCGCCGGCTCGCTCGCCGAGGGTGAGGCGCGATATCTCGGCCGCGGACTGGACTCGACGGACCGTCGGGGGCACATTTTCACCGGCGCGACGCGTAGCCGCCCGTTCGCTTGCAGGCCCGCCCGGGACCGGCGAGAATTCGCAGACGTTCCGAGGCCGCGGCCTCACTTCCCCAGGCTTGATGAGGTACGACCCTTGAAGCTCGACGCGGTGATGGTGACCGACGTTGGGGTCGTCCGCGACCACAACGAGGACTCCGCCCACGTCGATCCGGCGCGGCGGTTCTTCATCGTCGCCGACGGCATGGGCGGGCACGCCGCCGGCGAGGTGGCCAGCGCGATGGCGGTCGAGTCGGTGAAGAAGACGCTCGAGGCGTCGACCTCGATCATCGACGCCTTCTCCGCGCGGCCGACCGACACGAGCCGGCGCGCGCTCGTCCAGCTCCTGCAGGGCGCGGTGCTGTCGGCGCACCAGGCGGTCTTCCAGCGCGGCGCGCGCGAGAGCGACAAGGCCGGCATGGGGACGACGCTCGACGTCGTGCTGATCGCCGGCCGCGAGGCGTTCGTCGCCCACGTCGGCGACAGCCGCACGTACCTCATCCGCGAGGGCAAGGCGGCCCAGCTCACCACCGACCACACCGTGGCCGAGGTGCTGGTGATCGAGGGGAAGCTGACGATCGAGGAGGCGATGGTGTCGCCGTACCGGACGGTGCTGGTGAACGCCATCGGCGTCGCCGCTGACGTCGGGGTCGAGATGGCGCACCTCCAGCTCCGCCAGGGCGACAAGCTGCTGGTCTGCTCGGACGGCCTGCACGACTACTTCCTCGCCGAGCAGGAGATCGCCGACACGCTCTCCGAGGGCGAGACGCTGCAGGCGCTCGGCGGGATGGTCGAGACGGCGAAGGAGCGCGGCGGCCACGACAACATCACCGGCGTGGTGGTGTCGGTCGTCGAGCTGCAGGACAGCGTGCCCGGGTCGGTCGACGGCGACGACACCGCGCCGGTCGACGTCGCCGACGACGGCTTCGACGCCGACGAGCGGACCGAGAACATCTCGCCGCGCGACCTCGACAAGCTGGGCCTCGAGCCGCTGCGGCCCGCCCGCGGACGGCCGGTGGCGGAGCCGGAACGGGACGCGGCGCGGTCGACGGCGCCGATGCTGGTGGTGACGCCGCCCGGCTCCGACGCGCGCGGGTCGGACGCGACCGATCCGGGGATCGAGGCGCCGCCCGACGACGGCAGCGATGTCGACGAGGCGATGGGCGCGCCGCTCCAGCGGGTCGCGCGCGCCGAGGATCCGACGATGCCCGCGGCGCCGGCGCTGCCGCCCGCGCAGCGCAAGCGATCGCTCGAGCGGGCGTCGACGATGCCGCCGCCGGTCGGGGACGCGATCGCGCCGCAGGGACCGCCGCCGATCCCGGGGCTGACGATGCAGGCCGGGCCGCCGCCGATGCCGGCGAGCGAGGCGGAGCTGCCGGCGACGGCGGCGCGCGCCGACGAGACGCCCGGGGACGGCAAGGGCCGTGCGGCGGCCAGCGACGCCGGCGGCGGCGCCGAGGGCGACGCGGTGCCGACCGACTCGCTCGCGCTCGGCGACACCGGCCCGCTGCCGAAGGTCGATAGCTGAGCCGCGGCCGGGCGTGGAGCGACGCTCGACCCCGCTGCCAGTGCCGCTGTCGCTGACGCCACCGCTGCCGATCGATGGCCGCGCGGCGCCTGCTCACAGGGTTGGCCAGACTGCCAACCCTCTCGTCGATCGATCGGGCCCGAGGAGGACCTCGGGACCGATCTCGGTCAGAGCAACCCCGGCCCGAGCTGCGCCCGGAGCCTTCAGGGGAGCTGCGTGAGGGCGCCGGCGCCCGGGCCGGAGCGCTGGTAGGCGAGGACGGCGACGCGGGTCCACTCGAGGCGGAACGTCTCGTGGCCGACGCCGTGCAGCCGGAGCGTGCCGGCGTCCCAGTCGATCGCCTCCGCGGTGCCGATCGTCCACGACGAGTGCGGCGGCCCGTCGGAGACGAGGACGAGGCGGCCGTCGGCGAGGTTGTCGCGGGTGGCGGGCACGGAGCGGTAGGCGATGAACGGCTCGTCGGCGCCGATGCCGTCGAACCCGTCGTCGGTCGCGAACCGCTGCGTCGCCTCCGGCGCGCTCGTGTACGGCGGCAGCTCCTGGGTGACCAGCCAGTTGCAGTCGAGCAGGCAGTGATCGTGCGCGGCGTCGCAGACGGCGTCGCGATCGTCGACCCACGGCGCGGTCCGGTGGGGCAGCACGCGCGGGCGGCCGTGGTCGACGGCGCGCCACGGATCGACCGGCGCCGTCGAGGGCGAGGCGCGATCGAACGGGTGATGGTCGGCGACGAAGCAGCCGGTCGCGGCCCGCGCCGCGGCGACCGCGGGCGACGGCGCGAGCTGATCGCGGGCGGCGAGGCCCCGATCGGTGTCGCCGCTCGAGTAGAGCGTCCCGTCGTCGCCGATCGAGGCGCCGGCGGCGGCAGCGCGCATCGACGCGCCCGCGCCGGCGCCGTCGTCGTCGCCGCCAGGGGCCCCGCGGGCCTC
>DASZXE010000605.1:0-3158 GCA_035546475.1 Kofleriaceae bacterium | reverse complement strand
GACCGGTGCGGGCGCGGCGGTGGCTGCTCGGCGGCGGCGCCGGGGCGCTGCTCGCGGCGGCCGCGGTGCTCGTCCTCGTGCTGCGCGGACGCGGCGGCGGCGCCGGCGAGGTGGAGCCCGGGCGACACGTGCGCGTGAAGGGCGCCGGCACGGTGAGCCTGCGGCTCGTGCGCGACCGCGCGGGCGTGGTGAGCTTCGATCCGGCGGACGTCGCGCCCGGCGATCGCTGGAAGGTCGAGCTGACCTGCGGCAACCCGGCGCCGCTGTGGACCGACGTCGTCGTCTACCAGCCGGACGGCGCGTCGTTCCCGCTGCCGGCGCAGTCGATCACGTGCGGCAACGCGATCGCGGTGCCGGGCGCGTTCCGCGTCACCGGTGGCGGCGCGACGATCTGCGTCGCGCTCGGCGCCGCCGCACCCGATCGCGCGCGGCTCGGGCGTGGACCGCGGCCGCCGATGGTGTGCGCGTCCGTCGCCGCGCCCGGCGCCGGTCCGAAGACGATGCCGTGACGGCGCGCGATGCTCGTCGACGGCGAGCCCGTGGCCCTTCGCGTTCGTCTTCGCCGGGCGCTCGCCGCGCCGGCCGTCGCCGCGAAGATCGGACGCTGGCCCGCGAGGCGACGTGGTAGATCGACGGCCATGCAGCGGGTGCTCCTCCTCGTCGCGTTCATGGCCGGCGCGTGCGTGCCGGCGCGCGGTCCCGGACCGGTCTACGCGCCGCCTCCGCCGCCGGGCCCCGGCGCGCAGACGAGCGCGCCGACGGCTGGTGGCGACGAGGCGGGGGACGGCCAGCCGTCGAGCGGCGACGAGACCTGGAGCGGTGGTGGCGACGAAGCCGGCGACGAAGCCGGCGGTGATGGCCACGCGCCCGCGCCGTCGGCCGCGCGCGCGTTCACCTTCACGGCGCCGGGCAGCTACTACAATGCCGACGGCAGCTACGCCGGCCGCGTGGACGGCGACGGCAACGAGTACAACGCCGACGGCAGCTACGCCGGCCGCACCGACGATCAAGGCAACCACTACAACGCCGACGGCAGCTACGCCGGCCGCACCGACGACCAGGGCAACCGCTACAACGCCGACGGCAGCTACGCCGGCCGCATCGACTCGAGCGGCAACATGTACGACGCCTCCGGCCAGTACATCGGCCGCATCGATCACTGACGCCGCGACCTCCGCCGGCGCCGGCCGCGCCCCGCCGGAACGGACGCGAACAGGCGAGCGCGAGCACCGCAACGCGAGCGCGGCGGCGGAGCGCGGGGCCGAAAATGACGAAGGCGTGAGCGGGAACGCCCACGCCTCCGGAGCGAGTCAGGAGCGGGTCAGTGCGCGGCCGAGCCGGCCGACGGGCCGGCGGAACCCGCGGCCGAGCCGGCCGACGAGCCGGCGGCGCTGCCGGTCGAGCCCTGCATCGACGTGCCGCTGCCGGAGCCGGCGCCCGCGCCCATGTCGGGGGCCTTCATCCAGCCGAGCTGCATCGCCATCGCCGCGCTGTTGTAGAAGCGCCACAGCTCCTTCACCTTGCCGTCCTTCACCTGGACGACCTCGCCGACGGTGAGCTGCACCGGCTTGCCCGTCTTCTTCATCTTGCCGAGGTTGCCGTTGTTGGTGCCGGTCATCGTCGACACGCTGACGACGTAGTCACCGGCGGCCCACGACTTGAGCGGCTGGATCTTCAGGTCGGGGAACGCCGCGAGGAAGCCCTTCAGGCTGTCGCCGATCGCCTTCTTGCCGGTGAGGTCGGCCGGGGCCGCCTGGTCCGATTCGACGACGTCGTCGGCCAGCATGTCGAGCAGCGCCTTCGGATCGTGCGCGTTCAGCGCGTCGACCGCCTTCTGATCGCCGGCGAGCTCCGCCTTCTCGGCGTCGCTGTCGGTGGCGACCACGATGTTCGGCGCGCCGTCCATGCCCTTCTCCATCGCCGGCCGGCCGGGCGGGGCGTCCTTCGGGCTGATGCCGAGCTGCGACGCGAAGGTGCCGTCGTCCATCATCCACCACTCGTCGGTGACCTGGTTGGCGTCGTCGAACGTCACCATCTGGAGCATCAGCAGGCCCACCTTCTTGTTGGTGGCGGGCATCTGCTGCGGGCCCATCGACATCGGCGCCGAGTTGGTGCCGGTGAAGAGGACGACACTGGCGATGTTGCGGCCGTTGACCAGCACGAGCTGCGGCTCGGTCTTGCCGTCGGGGAAGCCCGCGTGGAAGTCCATGGCGCCCTTGACGACCGCGTCGGCGCCCTTGAGCTCCGGCATCATGCTGTCGGCGAAGCGGCTGGTCGCGTCCTTCGCGTAGCAGTCCTTGAACTTGTCCTTGTCGCCGGCGCTGAAGTAGCCGTGGCAGTCGATGAAGCGCTTGGCGAGGTCATTGCCATTGAGCGTGACCGGCTTCGGCGGCGGCGCCGGCGGGGTCGGCGTCGGGGTCGGCGTCGGCGTCGGCGTGGGAGCCGGAGGCGTCGGGTTCGACGGCGGCGTCTTCTTGCTGGCCGCGTCCTTGTCCTTCTTGCCGCAGCCGGCCGCGAGCGCCAGCGCAGCGAACGTCACGAGCAGCGTCGTCTTCCTCATCTCGACCATCCTTGGTGGTTCGTCCGCCGGATGTGTAATGCGGCGATCGGTGCGCTGCAAGATATCGAGCCACCGACGAGGAAGACGACGCGGCGCGCGGGCCCGGTGCTGCTGACGGACGGCGACGGTTGTCGCCAGATGGTGACGTTCAGCCCGTGATCGTCACTTCCAGAAGGCACCGCGCGACGCCGGACGCGGCGGCGGCGACACGCCCGGCAGGACCGCTCGCAGCTCGGCGATCGCCGTGACGAGCGCGGCCTGCAGCGCGGCGGCGGTGTCGCCGAGCACCCCGCGCAGGCGATCGACGATCGGCGCGATCCGGCGCGCGAGGTCGTCGGCGCCGATCGACTGCAGGTCCTCGAGCAGCTCGCCGAGGCGCTCGATCGGCAGGCGCACGATCGCGGCGGAGACGCCGGCGGTGAGCGAGCGCTCGAGCGCGTCGATCAGCGCGGCGAGGCGCACGTGATACGGCTCGAGGCCGATCGGCGCGGAGAGCCCGCCGCCGGCGGTGTCGGCCTTGCGACCGCGCGCCGGTCCGGACTGCAGCTTCGACGGCGGCGCGGCGGCGGGCGGCGGGGCCGCGGCCGCGGGCGCCGGC
>DASZXE010000604.1:0-1816 GCA_035546475.1 Kofleriaceae bacterium | reverse complement strand
GTCGCGGGCGCGCTGGTCGATCGCATCGATCGCCGCCGCGTGCTGGTCGCCGCCGACCTGCTCGCGTCGGTCGCGACCGCCGTGATGGCGATCGCCGCCGCGCTCGGCTCGGTGCCGGTCGTGCTCGTGCTCTTGCTCGCGCGCTCGGCGATCACGTCGGCGGTGCCGCCCGGCGAGTCGGCGGCGCTGCGCCGGCTGGTCGCCGACGACGAGCTGGTGCTCGCCAACTCGATCCTCGCCGCGACCTGGAGCACCTCGTACGTGATCGGCATGTTCCTCGGCGGCCTCGCCGCGACGCTCGGGCCGACCTTCGCGCTCGCGTTCGACGCGGCGTCGTTCGCGATCGCCGCCGGGCTGCACGCGACCCTGCCGCCCTTGCCGGTCGAGCAGCCGGGCGGCAGCCTGTGGTCGATGGTGCGCGGCGTGCCGCGCGACACCGTGGTCGCGCTGCGCGTCGCGTGGGCCGACCGGCCGCTGCTCGCCGCCGTGCTCGGCAAGACGCCGCTGGCGATGGCGGGCGGCGCCGCCTGGGTCGCGCTCAACCTGATCGGCGCCGCCGCGCACCCGTACGGCGGCGCCGCGCTGTCGTTCGGCGTCATGCAGGCGATCCGCGGCGCCGGCACCGGCATCGGCCCGGCGGCGGCGACCTGGCTGATGGGCCGCGGCGCGCGGGCGGCGCCGCTCCTGCGCGGCTCGTGGGTGCTGATGCTGGCGGCGGTCACCGGGCTCGCCTTCGCGCGCGATCCGGTGACGCTCGCGCTCGTGACGATCGGGTGGGGCATCGGCACCGGGACCAACTGGGTCCTCTGCCACGTCGCGATCCAGCGACACGCCGGCGACGTCGTGATCGGCCGGCTGGCGGCGTTCGACGAGCTGCTCGCGTCGGTCGCGATGGCCGGCGGCGCGGTCGCGGGGGCGGTCGCCGCGGAGCAGCTCGGGCTCGCCGCCGCGCCCCTGTGCGGCGTCGCGCTTGGCCTCGCCGCGCTCGCGGCGGCCGCGATCCTCGTCGCCCGCGTCCCCGCCCGGCCCGACGAGCGGTGATATCGTCGGGCCGATGTCGAACCTGTCCGTCGGCGATCCGGTCCCCGATGTCTCGTTCCTCGGCCCCGACGGCCCGGTCCGGCTGAAGGACCTCGTCGGCGACAAGGTGCTCGTCCTCTACTTCTATCCGAAGGACGAGACGACCGGCTGCACCGCCGAGGCGTGCAGCTTCCGCGACCGCTACCAGGACTTCACCGACGCGGGCGCCGACGTCGTCGGGGTGTCGACCGACACCCAGAAGTCGCACGACAGCTTCAAGAGCCACCACCGGCTGCCGTTCCGCCTGCTCACCGACGAGGGCGGCGCCGCGGCGAAGGCGATGGGCGTGAAGAAGACGCTCGGCATCATCCCCGGCCGGTCGACGTTCGTGATCGATCCGGGCGGCGTCGTCCGCCTGCGCTGGGACGGCCAGATGGGCGCGGTCCGCCACGTCGACGAGGCGCTGCGCTACGTCAAGTCGATGGCGAAGGCGACGCCGGCCTCGTAGCGGTGGCGACCTCCGCGCGCAAGGTCCGGGTCGAGACCCTCGCGCTCGCGCGCAGCCTGCCGTCGGGGTCGGTGACCGTGCAGCCGGTGGTCGACGGGGCGGTGCTGGCGTTCGGCAGCGAGGCCGAGGCGCACGCGCAGCTCCGCGTCTACCTGGCGGAGACGCTCGGCAAGCTCGAGCCCGAGCGGGCCGCGCGCTACTTCCTGCCGGCCGGCGTCGAGGTGGTGACGATCGAGGTGGCGCTCGACGTCGGCGCGCCGACGCGGGCGCGCGCGCCGCGGCCGGTCG
>DASZXE010000603.1:0-2849 GCA_035546475.1 Kofleriaceae bacterium | reverse complement strand
CGACGCGCCGGCTGATCGACGCGCTCGTCGGCTGACAGGGTTGGCCAGCATGCGTTTCGACGCTGACGCGACGACGCAGGTGATCGAGCTCGCGCGCGGCGATCGGCATTCTGGCCAACCCTGTCAGCGCCCGAGCAGCGGGCGTCGGCGCCGCCGTCCCGCGCGGGCGTCGCGCGTGGTCGGGGCAGGGGTGTCAGAGGGGCGAGCGAGAACAGGCCATGCCTCGACAGGTCCGCGAGATCCTGGGCTTGCTCGGCGCCGCGCAGGCGGCGGCCGTGCACGTCTATCCACTCCACGCCGGCGCGGTCGAGGCGATGGGCGAGCCGCTCGATCCCGAGGCGATGACCCGGGCGCGCGCGTGGGCCTCCGTCTGGGGCGCCGACCACGGTCGCCTGACCGCCGCGATCACGCCCGCCGAGAAGGACGCGCTGGTCGCCGCCGGCGCCCGCGAGCTCGACAGCCGCGACTGACGCCCGACCGCGCAGGCGCCTCCGGAGGCTCGGCCGCCATGCCGATCCTCTCGTCGAGCGATCGGGTCCGAGGAGGCCTCGGCCCAGTCCCGGTCCGCGCAACCTCGGCCCGGGCGCGCTCGGGGCCGCTGGCCCCGCCTCCGCCGGCACGGGCGCGCGGGAGCCATCGAGCACACCGTCGAGCGTGCCGACCGGTGACGCCGACGGGAGCCTGTCCTCGGCGGCGCGCAGGTCTGCCGCGACGATCGGTCGGGGTCAGCCGGTCGTCGCCGGGGACGCGGCGGCCGTGATCTCGCTCGTGCGCCGGCGGCGGCCGACGAGGAGGAACGTCATCATCGGGCCCTTGCCCTTGATGTCGATCGTGCCGCGCGGCTCGACCTCGAACGCCTCGCCGAGCAGCACCGCCGTCGCCTCGGTCAGGTGTACCCGCCCCGGCACGCCGTGCGACTCCATCCGGCTCGCGGTGTTCACCGTGTCGCCCCACAGGTCGTAGATGAACTTCTTGCGGCCGATCACGCCGGCGACGACCGAGCCCGAGTGCACGCCGACGCGGATCGCGAGGTCGACGCCGGTCGCCTTCGCGTAGTCGGCGACCGCCGCCAGCATGTCGAGCCCCATCTGCGCCATCACCGCGGCGTGGTCGGCGAGCGCCGTCGGGATGCCCGCGACCGCCATGTAGCAGTCGCCGATCGTCTTGATCTTCTCGAGGCGGTGGCGCTCGGCCAGCCGGTCGAAGCGGGTGAACAGCTCGTCGAGCATCGTCACCAGCGCCTCCGGCGACGTCCGCGCCGACAGCTTGGTGAAGCCGACGATGTCGGCGAACAGCACCGTCACCTGGTCGAAGCGGTCGACGATCACGCCGTCGTCGTGCTTGAGCCGCTCGGCGATCGGCCCGGGCAGCACGTTCAGCAGCAGCCGCTCCGACGTCTGCTTCTCCTCGAGCAGCTCGCGCGTGCGCTGCTCGACGAGCTGCTCGAGGTGCTCGTGGTGCGCCTCGATCTCGGTCGCCATCTCGTTGAAGTTCTCGGCGAGCTGGCCGATCTCGTCGCGCGAGTGGACCTTCGTGCGCGCCGCGAAGTCCTTGTCGGCGAACCGCCGCACGGTCGCCGACAGCGACACCACCGGCCGGGTCAGGAGCGAGCCCATCCCCACCGACGCGAGCAGCGCCAGCACGATCACCGCCAGCGACACCTCGAGCGCGAGGCTGCCGGCCCGGTGCAGCGCGCGCCGCTGGCCCTGGTCGGTGATGTCGACGCCGAGCACGCCGTGGCAGTCGCCGGCGGTGCCGCCGAGCGGATAGAACGCCGACACCGAGTAGAGATGGACGCTCGCGTCGTAGCTGAGCCCGTGCTCGACCGCCGGCACGCACGCGGCGAGCGCCTCGCGCAGCTCGGGCAGCTTGGCGAGGTCGTACGGCTCGCCGAGGTGCGAGATCTCCTCGTCGCTGTGGGCGGCCTCGAGCGCGAGCACGTCGGCGTCGACCACGAAGCGCGCGACCGCCGGATCCGCGGTCGGGATCATCAGGTACGCGTAGCGGACGAGGCCCGGCTCGGCGTTGCGGATGATCGCGAGCTGGTCGGAGATCGTCCGGTAGTCGGACGATTGCTCGGCGGCCGACATCGCCGCCGCGTCGGAGCCGGCGGCGACCGCGCGCAGCCGCTCGTACGCCCCGTGATCGATCGTCTGCGCGCCCAGGTAGGCGACGTCGCGCAGGCGGGCGCGCAGCTCGCCGCGCAGCGAGCGATCGACGAACCGGTAGAGGAACAGCGCCAGCACCAGGCTGACGAGCGCGCTCACCAGGAAGAAGGCGAGCGTGAGCTTCCGGCGCAGCCGCATCCCGCCCCCAGGCTATCAGGGACCGGGCCGCCGTGACGATGCCGGGGCGACGGTCGCTGCGGGCCGACCGCCGCGATGCGCCTTGCGCCGCCGATCCGGTGCCCGGGGCGGCGGCCACGGCCACGCCGGCGCCACCCGCGCCCGGCGCTCGGCGGCTGGGGTAGGGTCGAGCCGTGGGCCTCGACCTCGACGCGCTCTATCGCGAGCACGCGCCGGCGATCGCGGCGTCGCTGGTGAAGGCGTTCGGGCCGGCCCGGCTCGACGTCGTCGAGGCGGCGGTGCAGGAGGCGTTCGTCGCCGCGCTCGAGCAGTGGGGCGGCAGCGCGCCCGTGCGGCCGGCGGCGTGGCTGCACACGGTGGCGCGCCGGCGCGTCGTCGATGCGCTGCGCCGCGCCGCCTGGTTCGCGCCCGACGCCGACGCGCTCGCGGCGATCGCGGCCCCCGCCGCCTCGCCCGAGCGGGCCGGCGACGACGACGACCTGCTCAAGATGATGCTGGTCTGCTGCCACCCGGCCCTGCCGATCGAGGGCGCGCGCGCGCGCG
>DASZXE010000602.1:0-6929 GCA_035546475.1 Kofleriaceae bacterium | reverse complement strand
GCCGGGCACCAGCGCGCGGCGGAGCGCGTCGCTCGACGGCCAGCGCGCCGCCGGGTCGAGCGCGCTCGCGCGGGTGATGATCGCGGCGAGCGCCGGCTCCAGCTCGTCGAGGCGCGGTGGCCGGAAGCGCGGCGCCTGCTTGGCGGCGAGCAGCGTGCCGAGCCCGCCGGTGAACGCCGGCTCGCCGACCAGCATCTCGTAGAGCACGACGCCGAGCGCGTAGATGTCGGCGAGCGGGGTCGACGCCTCGCCGCGCGCCTGCTCGGGCGCCATGTAGCCGGGCGAGCCGCTGCCGGTGCCGTCGGTGAAGGTGGCCAGGCTGGCGACGCCGAAGTCGGTGAGCACGACCCGGCCGTCGTCGGCGAGCAGGACGTTGTCGGGCTTGAGGTCGCGGTGGATCACGCCGACCGCGTGGGCGGCGGTCAGCGCGTCGCACAGCTCGACGGCGATCGCGATCGCCTCGCCGCGCGGCAGCGCCCCGCGCTCGAGCCGCGCCGCCAGGGACGCGCCGTGCACGAGCTCCATCGTGAAGAAGACGAGCCCGCCGTCGTGGCCCAGCTCGAACGTGCGGGCGACGTTGCGGTGGGTGACCCGCCGCGCGAGCTTGACCTCGGCGCGGAAGCGGTCGAGCGCGCCCGGCAACTGCGCGACGTCGTCGTGGACGACCTTGAGCGCGACGACGTCGTCGAGGTCGCGGTCGAGCGCGCGGTAGACCTCGCCCATGCCGCCACGGCCGAGCCGCTCGAGGATCTCGAAGCGCCCGGCGAGCGTGGCGCCCACCATGCCGACGTCGAGGTCATCGAGCTCCGCCATCGGCCGCAGTGTACGCCGCCGGTGCCGCCGCGCAGCCGGCGGCGCGCCGAGGAGGTAGCATCGCCGCCATGATCCACGGCGCGCACTGCATCATCTACAGCAAGGACGCGGAGGCCGACCGCGCCTTCTTCAAGGACGTGCTCGGCCTGCCGCACGTCGACGTCGGCGACGGCTGGCTGATCTTCGGCCTGCCGCCGGCGGAGGTGGCGATCCATCCGGCCGGCGGCGACGGCGGCGGCTCGCACGAGCTCTACCTGATGACGGAGGACGTCGAGGCGTTCGTCGCCGCGATGGTCAAGCGCGGCATCGCGACCGAGCCGGTCGCCAACCGCGGCTGGGGCCTGCTCACCAGCGTGCACCTGCCCGGCGGCGGCACGCTCGGCGTCTACCAGCCGCGCCACGCGCGGCCGCCGTCGGTCGTCAACGGCTGACGCCCGGCGGCCCCGGCGGGCGAGGCTACTCGAACGCCTCCTCGGTCAACCAGATGGCGTGGACGTTGTCGTCGCCGTCGAGGGCCAGGTAGACGTCGAAGTTGAGGCCGTCGCCGCTGTAGTGGCCCTCGACGATCGTCGAGCCCTTCGCCTGCGCCTTCAGCTTCCTGGCGTACTTCGCCGGGAACGCCGACACTGCCTGGTTCGGATCGGTCAGCTCCATCCACTGGCCGGGGATCGGGTCGCCGTGGTTGGCGGCCTTGTAGCTGTCGACCACGCAGGTCTTGAGCTTCATCAGCGCCTTGATGTCCTTGGCGGTCCCCTGCTTCAGCGCGCGGCACGACTTCGTCCCGTTGGCGGTGACGTAGTCGAGCGGCTTGTCCTTCGACGGCGCCGCGACCGAGCCGCCGGGCGCGAGCATGCCGCCCATCCACGCCTCGCCGGCCTTGGCCTTGGGGGTGTCGACCTTCGGCTCGTCGTCGTCGGCGCGCGCCCGCTCGCTCGCGATCCCGACCAGACATCCGGCCACCAGCAGTGCACAGGTGAGCTTCATGCCCCTCATACTAACCTTTCACGGCTCGTCGGGCTCGCGGTCGCGCTGCAGGAGCGCGAGCCGCTCGGGGACCGACCGGTCCCACGGGATCCCGCGCCGCCGCAGCTCCGCCGTGTAGACCGAGTCGGGCGCGAGCCGGCGCGCGAGCAACGTCGACACCGCCGTCGCCAGGAGCAGCGGCAGCACGATCGGATAGTCGCCCGACAGCTCGAACGCCATGACCGTCGCCATCAGCGGCGCGTGGGTCGTCGCCGCCACCGTCGCCGCCATGCCGACGAGCGCGTAGCCGCCGGGATCGATCGCGCCGCCGAACGGCGCCAGCCGCACCATCGCGTGGCCGAGCGCGGCGCCCATCGTCGCGCCGATCACCATCGTCGGCGTGAAGACGCCGCCCGGGCTGCCCGACGACACCGACAGCGTGGTCGCCACCGCCTTCGCCAGGCAGAGGACGACCACCATCGACAGCGCGAACTGGCCGTCGATCGTCTCGTGCAGCGGCTCGTAGCCGTTGCCGGCGACCTCGGGCAGCTTCCACAGCACGAGGCCGACCGCGAGCCCGCCGAGCGCGCTGCGCACCGGCCGCGGCCACTTCGCGAGCCGCGCGAAGCCGCGCTCGCCGGCGCCGAGCAGGCTCATGAAGCCGACGCCTGCCAGCGCGCCGGCGATGCCGACGCCGGCGAAGGCGAGGAACTCCCACTGCGACGCGACCTCGAACCCGTGCACGCCGTAGATGGGTCCGCCGCCGACGATCAGGCGCGTGATCGCGGTGCCGACCGCGGTGGCGACCGCGACCGGGATGACGACGTCGAGCGTGATCACGCCGACGACGACCTCGAGGACGAACAGGACCGCGGCGAGCGGCGTGTTGTACGCGGCGGCGAAGCCGGCGGCGGTGCCGGCCGCCACCAGCGCGCGCCGCTCGAGGTGGACCGCGGTCACCCGCTGCGCGATCTCGTGGCCGACGCCGGCGCCGAGCTGGATGAGCGGACCCTCGCGGCCGAGCGAGCCGCCGCTGGTGACGGCGGCCACCGTGCCGGCCGCCTGCGCCGCCGCCGCCCCCAGCCGCGGGCGCCCGCGGCCGAGCGCGACCGCCTCCATGACGTCGGCGACGCCCGGCGACCCGCGGCGGATCAGGAGCTGCACCACCAGGCCGGCGATGAGGCCGCCGATCGCGGGTGCGATGATCCGGGCCCACACCGGCGCCGCGTGGAGGCCGGCGACCAGCTCGTCGGCGCGCCAGATCCAGTGCACGCCGCGGTCGAGCGCGACGCGGATGACGACGGCCGTCGTCGCACCGAGCGCGCCCACCGCCGCGGCGGCGGCGATCGACCGGCCCAGCGCCGGCACGGCGGACAGAGGGCGTGGCATCTCGCCCGGTCACCATACGTCGATCCGCCGGCGTCCGCCTCCCGCGGCGCGGCCCTGGCGCGCCGTTCCGGCGTGGCGCGCGCCGTTCCGGCCCGCCGGCGCTCGCTCCGACGACGCACCGGCCGGCCCGCCCGGGTGCGAGCGCGGTGCGAGCGCGGTGCGAGCGCGGTACGGCGGTTGCTACGCCACGCGGCCATGACGCGATCCATCACCCTCCTCGGCGCCATGACCGGCGCCGTCCTGCTCCTCCCCACCGGCGCCGCGCAGGCGGCACCGCCGGGCAACGCCTGCAGCTCCCAGCAGAAGACCTCGTGCGCGGCGACCGGCGGCGTCGCCGAGCAGATCGGCGTGGCCTGCGCCTGCGTGACGACCGTCTACACGCCACGCCAGGTGGTGAACGCCGACGACGGCGACGTCGGTCTGGTCCCGATCCTCGAGGGCAGCACCAAGGGCGATCCGATCGTCCGCACCGCGCTGTCGTCGGCGGGGCAGCTCCACCGCCACGCGGTCATGTTCCACGACAGCGGCCGCAAGACCCGCCACGACACGATGTACTTCGCCGACGGCGACGACGGCAGCACCGCCGACGCCGGCGGCGCCTACATCACGGTGCACGCGCCGCTGGTCGGCGAGATCCACCTCGACGAGGACGAGCTCCGCAACGGCACGCCGGGCGCCATCACCCAGACGGTCGACGACACCTACGCGCGCGGGCGGCTCGAGGACACCGGCCTCGTGCTCAAGCCGCGCCAGCTCTGCCTGGTCAACCCGTTCAACGGCGTGATGTCGTGCAGCGAGCCCGACCGGGCGGCGTTCGCGGGCGCGGTCTCCGACGCGCTCACGCTCGAGGCGTACTACAAGCTGTCCGACTACACCGATCAGGATTCGATGTCGAAGCCGTTCTCGCTGACGCGGGTCGGCGACCTGCGCGGCAGCCACTGCTCGGGCTACATCGCCGCCAACTTCATCGGCCGCGGCCTCGCGATCGCGCCGGTCCACTACGATCAGCCGCTGCGCGACCTGATCGCCAACGACGTCTTCGACGAGACGCGCGACGAGGCGCGGGCCGGCACCAACTTCTGGAAGGACTTCCTGGCGGCGGTGACGCTGCACTGGTCGGGGCCGACCAACGTCGCCAACCAGGTGGTGAACTGCTTCGCCGGCTTCGACTGCGGCGACACCTCCGACACCTGGGCCGGCGGCACCGGCGACGGCGACGCCAACTCGCCCGACAACCTCCTGCCGGTGTCGTTCAAGCTGTCGGGCACCGCGTCGTACGAATGGACGACCGGCCTCGTCCACGTCAACGACACGGTCAGCAACCCGAACGGGACGGCGACGACGCCGTTCCGCCGCGTCGAGGCGATGGTGATGACCGGCGGCTACACCACCCAGACGGTGAAGTTCACGTGGTGAGCCGCGGGGTGCGCACCGGCGCGGCGGCGGCCGCGGTCGCCGTGCTCGCGTGGCTCTGGCTCGGTCACGGCGGCCGCGCGCGCGGGGCGCGGGCGGTGGCGTCCGTCCCGGTGACCTCGGCGCGCGGCGGCGCAGTGGAGCGGCCGACGCTGGCGGCGGCGCCCGCGGCCACAGCGTCGGCGGCGGCCGGCGAGGACGGCAAAGAGGGCGACGCGGCCGGCGGCACGTACGTGCACCGGAAGGCGCTGCTCGCCGGCGTCACCGTCGAGCCGGCGGCGCCGTGTGCCGGCCAGGACGTGCTGGTCACCGCCACGCTCGTCGCCGGCGCCCCGCCCAGCAAGGTCGTGGTCGCGGGCGCGCCCGGCAACCCGCGGGTCGTCCGCTTCGACCGGCCGGGCCGCCAGCGGCTCGAGGTCCTCGCCCGCGACTACCACGATGGCTACGACGTCTGGCACGGCGAGGTCGACGTCGGCGACTGCACCGCGGCCGATCAGCTCGACGTGGCGGTCGCGCAGGTCGGCGAGGAGCTCGCCGCGCGCGTCACCGATCCGGCCTCGATCGATCCCGCGTCCGTCGTCTGGGACTGGGGCGACGGCGCCACCGGCCGCGGCGCCTTCGCCGAGCACGACTCCTGGGACCGCCCGCAGGCGCTGCCGACCTCGACGTTCGTCGTCACCGTGCGCGCCACCGGCGTCGACGGCCGCGCGCGCACCGGCCGGCGCGCGGTCACGCTCGAGAACCCGCTCGCCATCGAGGTCGCGACCGGCACCGCCGCGCTGCCGGTCCGCTACACGCCGTTCCCGTCGCGCGACGGCGCGATCGCGTCGATCGACGTCGAGCTGGCCGACATCCTGCCGGTGCGCGCCGACTTCACCCACGCCGAGGTCCGCAGCTTCCCGTGCGCGGGCGGCGCGCCGGTCGATCGGATGGGGCCGATCGGCGACGTCACCGACCTGCGCGAGGTCGACGCCGGCGCGCGCACGCGGTTCGCGGTGCGCCTCGACACCGCGGCCCTGCCGCCCGACACCTGCCGCGCGCTCGTCCGCCTGCACGGCGGCGCCGGCCCGCTCGCGCTCGACGTGCCGCTGGCGATCGAGCTGGGGCAGGGCGCCGATGCCGTCGTCGTCGACGACCCGGCCCGCCTCGACGAGCTGCGGCGGGCGCGCGCGCTGCTCGGCCGCGTGGACGGGCCGATCACCGAGGACGACCTCGCCCGCCTGCGGGCCGAGGGCCGGCTGTGACCGCCGCCGCCGCCGCCGCCGCCGCCGCCTTGCCGCCGAGCCGATCTCGCAGCGGCGGGATGGCAGCGCGACGCCGGCAGCAGTCGAGCAGCGTCTCGAACCGCCGCGCGCGCGTCGCCGGCTGCTTCGCGCTCTGCACCCAGTGCGCCGACGTGCGCCGGTACCACGGCGGCCGCGCCTGCCAGAACGCCCACGCGCCCTCGTCGGCGCGCAGCCGGTCGAGGTCGGCGGCGTCGAGCTCGCGCGACCGCGCCTGCTCGAACGAGTAGACCCGCGAGCGAGCCTCGCTGCGCGCCGCGAACGCCGCGCGGCCGGCGTCGGTGACCCGGCCCTCCGCCTCGAGCTCGCCGATCCGCCGGATGTTGCTCGCGCTCCAGATCGAGCGCGGCCGGCGCGGCGTGAACCGCACGCGGAAGCTGCGGTCGTCGATCGAGTGGCGCACGCCGTCGATCCAGCCGTGGCAGAGCGCCTCGTCGACGGCTTGCCGGTTGGTCACGCCGTGCACCGCCGCGTGCACCTTCCACACGCGCATCACCAGCTCGCCGGCGGTGGCGCCGTGCCGCGCGAACCACGCCCGCAGCGCCGCCGGCGACGCGAACGATCGCGGCGGGCGCGCGGCCGTCATCAGGCACCCGCGAGCGGCGGCCGGCGCGCGGCCCACGGCCTCGCCGCCTCGAGCTGCGCGGCCAGCCGGAGCAGCAGGTCGTCGCGTCCGAACGGCGCGACCCACTGGGTGCCGATCGGCAGGCCGGCCGCGTTCCACCACAGCGGCAGCGAGATCGCCGGCTGGCCGGTCATGTTGAAGAGCTGCGTGTTCGGCGTCGCCGACAGCGGGCCGTGCGCCAGCTCGCCGACCGCCTTCATCAGCAGCGCGCGCAGCGGCAGGAGGCGGAGGAGCCCGAGCTGGAACCGCTCGCCGCGCGACAGGCCGAGCTCGCCGAGCGGCACCGGCGCGCGCGCGGCCGTCGCCGTCAGCAGGATGTCGAAGCGGGTGAAGAACCGGCCGACGTCGCGCGCGGTCCGCCGGATCAGCTCGACGGCGGCGACGTACTCCGACGCCGGCAGCGCCCGCGCGATCGAGTGGAGCAGCCAGGTCGCCGGCTCGAC
>DASZXE010000601.1:0-3473 GCA_035546475.1 Kofleriaceae bacterium | reverse complement strand
CGCGTGCTCGTGCGCGCCGCCGACCAGACCGGCGTTGCCTACATCGTGAGCGGCGGCGCGCCCGGGCAGGCCGATCGCCCGTCGGGCAACACCGGCGGCGCCACCGCCGGCGCCGCCGGCATCCGCTGCGGCGACATGGTCGTCTCGCCCGGCGAGGCCTGCGACGACGGCAACCTGACCGCGGGCGACGGCTGCGATCAGTGCGTCGCCGAGTGACCCCGCGCAACCGGTCCGCGCGCGCCGTGTCCGGACGCGCCGTTTGCCAGACCGCCAGCGTGTCGTTCTGTTGCCGCCGAGGCCGAGGAGCGGCGGGGCGCTACTTCTTCTTCTGCGACTTAGTCAGCAGATCGGCGAAGGTGCCGAGCGTCTTCGGGGCGGGCGCGACGGCGGCGCGGGCGATGACGAGGTCGGCCTGCTCGGCGGCGCGCGCCGCCTCGGCCATCGACAGCGCGATGCGCCGCTTGTCGGCGTCGATCGACAGGATCGTGACCTCGACCTGCTGGCCGACCGACACGACCTCCTTCGGGTGGTTCACGCGCCGGCCCGCGCCGAGCTCGCTGATGTGCACCAGCCCCTCGACGCCGGGCGCGATCTGCACGAACGCGCCGAAGCCCTCGAGCCGCTTGATCTCGCCGCGGATGCGGCCGCCGACCGGCAGGTCGCGCGTCGCCTCCACCCACGGATCGGCCTGCAGCGTCTTCAGCGACAGCGCCACCCGCGGCTTCTTGCCCGCCTCCTCCTCGATCTTCAGGACCTGCACCTCGACGTCCTGGCCGAGCGACAGCACGTCCTCCGGCTTCTCGACGCGCCCGTAGCCGAGCTGGCTCACGTGCAGCATCCCCTCGAGGCCGCCGAGGTCGACGAACGCGCCGAACGGCTTGAAGCCGACCACCTTGCCGCGCAGCACCGCGCCGACCTCGAGCCGCCCGCGCAGCTCCGCTGCCTTGCGCGCGTTCTCCTCCTCGAGCAGCGCCCGCCGCGACAGCACCAGGTTGCCGTGCTCGTACTTCGTCACGCGGAACTGGTAGACCTGCCCGATCATCGTCGTCAGGTCGGCGACGAAGCGGGCGTCCGCCTGCGACGCCGGGCAGAAGCCGCGCACGCCGGCGACGTCGACCTCGAGGCCGCCCTTGATCGCGCCGGTCACCTTGCCGTCGACGGGGATGCCGAGCTCGAGCGCCTGCACCAGCTCGCCGCGCGCCTCGGGGCCGCGGCCGAGCTTCACCCGCAGCACGAGCGAGCCGTTGCGCTCGCCGGCGACCCGCGCCTCGACGACATCGCCGACCTTGAGGCGCACGTTGCCGTCGTCGTCGGCGACCTGCTCGCGGTCGAGCACGCCCTCGGCCTTGCCGCCGATGTCGACGAAGACCGCGTCCTTGCCGATCGTGGTGACGACGCCCTTCACGACGTCGCCCGGCTGAGGCCGGCGGGCCGCCTTGCCTTTCGGGGCGGCGCGCTCGGTCTCGGCGAACAGGGCGGCGAAGTCGTCGTCGTCGGTGGCCATCGCGGCGCAGTCTTTCCGCCGCGCCCCTTCTTGTCAACCGGCCCGACCATCACCCGCCGGGTTGACAGCGCCGCCCGGGGACGGTGGAGTGAGGCATGGCCGGCCCGCTCTCCACCGCTGCTGGTGATGCGTGACCGTTACATCGTCGGCGATCCTGGTCGATGATCCGTCCGTGGCCCCTGGTCGTCGTCGTGGCTCCCGCCTCCCGCCCGGGCAGGTGAGCTGATGGCGGCGATGGCGGGCGAGACGCCGAGGACGCCGGGCGGTCAGGCGCCGGGCGGCGAGCCGCCGTCCGCCGAGGGCGCGAGCCGCGAGCAGCTCGTCCGCGAGCGCGACCAGGCGCTCGCCGAGAACCGCGCGAAGAGCGACTTCTTGACGCGGGTCACGCACGAGCTGCGCGCGCCGGTCGCCGGCGTGATCGGCATGATCGACCTCGCCATCGACGATGTCGACGCCTCGACGCGGGTCGCCCACCTGTCGAGCGCGCGGGCGTCGGCGCGCCACCTGCTCGAGCTCATCGACGATCTCCTCGACGCCAGCCGCGAGGACGTCTGGCGCTTCAACATCGTCGACGTCTCGTTCGACCTCGACGACGTGATGACGCAGGCGCTGGCGATGGTGGCGCCGCGCGCGCAGGGCAAGGGGCTCGCGCTCGCCGGCGAGGTCGCCCCCGGGCTCGCGCGCCAGCGGCAGGGCGATCCGCTGCGCCTCCGCCAGATCCTGATCAACCTGCTCTACAACGCGGTGAAGTTCACCGAGCGCGGCGCCGTGCGCGCGCGCTTCGACGCCGCCGGCCCGCGCGAGGTCCGGCTCGTCGTCGAGGATTCGGGCATCGGCATCGATCCCGGCGTGCAGGCGGCGGTCTTCGAGCCGTTCGTGCGCGGCGGCGTCGGCGAGGGCTTCGGCCTCGGCCTCGCGATCACGCGCGAGCTGGTCGTCGCGCTCGGCGGGCGCATCTCGTTCACGTCGACGCCGGGGGTCGGCACCTGCTTCACGGTCGTGCTGCCGCTGGCCGAGGCGACCGGCGAGCCCGCAGCCACCGGGTCGCGCCACGGCGCCTCCGAGCCGGCCGCGGGCAGCACGGCGCGGCTGCGCGCGCTGCGGCCGCTGCGGGTGTTGCTCGTCGAGGATCACGTCGTCAACGCCGCGTTCATGCAGGTGCTGCTCGAGCGCGCGGGCCACACGGTGCGCACGGTCGGGCTCGGCCATGACGCGGTGGACGCCGCCGCGGAGGGCACGTTCGACGTCGCGCTCATGGACCTCGAGCTGCCCGACCTCGACGGCTTCGGCGCCACCCGCGCGATCCGCGCCGCCGAGCAGGCCGGCGGCCGCCGGCGCATGCCGATCGTCGGCGCGTCGGCCCACCGCGACTACGCGCTGCGCAGCGCCGCCGCCGGCATGGACGGCTACCTGGTGAAGCCGGTCGAGGCCGGCGCGCTCGCCGCCGAGCTCGAGCGGGTGACCGCCGACGACTGGCGCCCGCCGATCGATCACGCGGCGCGCCTGAAGCAGGTCGGCGGCCGCGCCGAGCTCGCGGTGACGATCGCGCAGACCTTCCTCGCGCACGCCGCCCGGCTGCTCGATCCGCTCGACGAGGCGCTCGCGCGCGACGCCGAGGAGGGCGTGCGGCAGGCCGCCCACGGCCTGAAGCCGTCCCTGCTGATGATCGCCGCGCGGCCGGCGGCCGAGACCGCCGCCGAGCTGGAGCGCGCGCCGTACGAGCGGGCCCGCGCGCTGCGCGCGACCCTGGCGTTCGAGCTCGCGCGCGCGGTCGCCGAGCTCGAGACCGCCGTGCGGCGGCCGGACTGAAGGACGCGGCGGCCCTTCAGCGGGTCGGCTCGAGGACGCCGTCGCCGATCACGCGGACGAGCTGGCTGGCGCCGCCCGGCGCGTGGAAGACGAGGTCGTGCGTCCCGACCGGCGCCACGAACGAGAGCTTGCCGCGCGCCACGTCGCTGCCCGGCTCGAC
>DASZXE010000600.1:0-9358 GCA_035546475.1 Kofleriaceae bacterium | reverse complement strand
GGCGGCGGGGGCGCGGCGCCACCGGCGGGCTCGGCGGCGTCGACGGGCGGCGCGGCGGCCTTCACGGCGGCCTCGGCGTCCTCGACCTGCTTCGCCAGGGCGTCGAGGCCGGCGGTCACGTCGGCGACGCCCCGGTCCATGTCGGACGCGAAGCCGGCCGCCGCCTGATCGATCTCCGCCTTCTTGCCGCTCTTGCCCGCGTTCTCGATCGTCACCGCGTAGCCGTCGAGCATCCCCTTCAGGTGCGAGATGGTCGCCTGCTGCGCCGCAAGGCCGGTCTCCAGCTCCGCGCGCGCCGGCAGGTCGGCGGGCAGCGCCTGCACGCGGGCCAGGAGGTCGTGGTGGCGGCCGATCAGCCCCGACACCGGCGGGCCGTACTTGCCGAGCAGCTCGAAGGCGGCGGCCTTGCTGCGCGTCAGGTCCACGCCCTTGCCGCAGGCGGCGACGAGCACGAGCGCGGCTGCCAGCGTCACGAGCGCGCGCACCTTCCGGGACAGCGAGATCGTCGGCATCGCGCGAAAGGCTACAGCGTGCGCCGCGGCGACACCACCGCGTTGGCCATCAGCAGGCCGGCGACGATCGCCATCGCCACCACCAGCGCCGCGAACGTGGTCTCGACGCCGGTCAGCGTGTCCTGCGCCACCAGCGAGCGGATGCCGCGCAGGCCCATGCTGCCGGGCACGAGCATGATCACCGCCGGCACCTGCACGACCTGCTGCGGCCGATCGAGCACGCGCGCGTACAGGTTGACGAACACGCCGAGCGCGAACGAGCCGCCGAGCACGCCCAGCTCCGGGCCGAGCGCCATCGTGCCGTACCGCGTGCCGAGGTAGCCGACGAAGCACGCCGCCGCGATCCACGGCAGCGCGCGGCCGCGGGCCTGGCAGAGGATCATGAGCGCGACGCTCGACACCGCGGTCGCGGCCCACGACGTCCACGCCGGCAGCCCGTGGACCGCGACCTGGTCGACGTGGACCAGGCGGTACGCGAACCGCTCGCCGACGAGGACGCCGATCGCGAGCTCGAGCAGCACGATCACGGCCAACATGAGGCGCGCGGTGCCCGACACCAGGTTGCGCGTCGCCAGCTCGGTCATCGCGACGGTCAGCGTCAGGCCGGGGAGGATCGGGACGAGGGCCGTGATCGTCAGCACCGACGGGGTGACGCCCGGGAGCACCGCCGCCGCGCAGACCGCGGCGAACGCGGCGATGAACGCGGCCGCCAGCGGAAACGCGCGCGTCGTGTTCTCGTGGCGCGCGGCGAGCGCGGCCAGCGAGCCGATGACGAGGCCGAGCAGGGCCGCGATCGGCAGCATGCGCCAGGGCGCGCCGAAGAAGACCGCGAACGCGGCGGCGCTGACGGCGTGGCTGGGGCCGGTCCACCAGCGGTTCCAGGTCGGCGGCGCCGACTCGATCTCGGCGATGCGCGCGAGGCCGTCGGCCGGCGGCAGCTCGCGGTCGGCCACCGCGTCGGCGAGGGCGTCGAGCGCCGCCAGCTTGCCGAGGTCGAGGTCGTCGCCGGTGACGCGCAGGGTCGCGGTCCGCAGCTCGGCGGGGTCGCCGAAGCCGACCGCGATCCAGGTCGGCGTCGACAGGATCTCCGCCGACAAGGACAGCCTCCGGCAGACGATCGCCAGCGCCTCCTCGAGGCGGTGCGCCGGGGTGCCGTACCGGTGGAGGGCGCGGCCGAGCGCGAGCACGAAGCGGATGCGCTCCTTCTCGATCGGCGCCCACTCGAGGGCGGAGAGCTTGCCGGAATGACCGGGGGAGATCGTGGGTTCCAACTCTTGAACAGGGTGCAACAAGGCGGGCGCCGCCGCGTCTTTCCGTTCGTCCCTCCTGTTCCCGTTCCCGTTCCCGTTCCCGTTCCGGTTCCCGCAAGTCCCCGGAAGTCCCGGGAGGTCCCCGGTACTCCGAAAACACGAACGCCCTCGGGGTCTAGAACCGAGGGCGCCGGTCGAATCAATCGAAGCCAGGACAGGAAAGCGAGGACCCCACCGTCAGCCGCGAAGCGCGAGCCGGGTCCGAACCCAACGAACGAAGCGAAGAAAGCGCAGACTAAGCTAGCTACGTCAGCGAGGGCACGGCACTGCCAACGCTGCCAGAACGTCAAGCAAGGTCTGGGCCACGGTGCCTCTTTGGCACTAGCAGTCGCGCAATGCCTTGTATTCACGGAGATCCCGTGATACGCGAGCGGCTCGACCGCGGATCTGCCCGCTCCCCGAGAACGACATCCATGTCAGGGGCGGCCAGCGCGGTTGCAACTCTTTGCGGCCCCTGTTCCCCTGGGGCAGAGCCTTCGATGGGTCAAAACATCCTGGTGGTCAACGCGGAAGGTCCCGAGACCCGCGTGGCCGTGGTCGAGAACGGCGTCCTCGCCGAGCTCTACGTCGAGCGCAAGCACGACCGGGGCATGGTCGGCAACATCTACCGAGGGAAGGTCACCCGCGTGCTACCCGGCATGCAGGCGGCGTTCGTCGACCTCGGGCCGAAGGTGGAGCGCGCCGCGTTCCTCTACGTCGGCGACATCCTCGGCGGCGACGACGGCAAGAAGCTGTTCGACGACGTCGACGTCGAGGACGGTGACGAGGCGCCCGAGGGCGCCGCGGCCCGGCTCGCGCGCGGCAAGAAGCAGCTCGCCAACCGCAAGATCGAGGACCTGCTCCGCCCGGGCAACGAGGTCCTCTGTCAGGTGGTGAAGGACCCGATCGCGCTCAAGGGCGCGCGGGTCACCGGCTACCTGTCGCTGCCCGGCCGCTACTCGGTCTACATGCCGGCGGTCGGGCAGATCGGCGTGTCGCGGCGGATCGCCTCCGACAAGGAGCGCAAGCGGCTGCGCGAGATCGTGTCGTCGGTGCGGCCGCGCCACGGCGGCTTCATCGTGCGCACCGCCGCCGAGGACACCGACGAGCAGGAGATCAAGGACGACGTCGAGTACCTGGCGCGCGTCTGGAGCGAGATCGGCAAGCGCGAGGAGGCCCACAAGGGGGCCGGCCTCATCTATCCCGAGCTCGACCTGCCGCTGCGGCTCGTGCGCGACCTCGTGCGCGAGGACACGACCGAGGTCCACATCGACGACGAGGAGCAGTACGCGCGGGTCCGTCGCTTCACCGAGACGTTCCTGCCCCGCTACGCCGAGCGCATCAAGCGCTACGAGGGGCGCCGGCCGATCTTCGACCACTTCAACGTCGAGCCGGCGCTGCGGGTCGCGGTGGCGCGCAAGGTGCCGCTGCGCTCGGGCGGCTCGCTGGTGATCGACCAGGGCGAGGCGCTGACCGCGATCGACATCAACACCGGCAGCTTCACCGGCAGCGGCAACACGCTCGAGGAGACGGTCACCGCCAACAACCTCGAGGCGTGCGAGGAGGTCGCGCGCCAGCTCCGGCTGCGCAACATCGGCGGCATCATCGTCATCGACTTCGTCGACATGGACAAGGAGGCCAACCGCAAGAAGGTGTGGGACGCCTTCCAGAAGGCGCTGGCCCGCGACCGCGCGCGCTGCAACGTGACGAAGATCAGCGAGCTCGGCCTGGTCGAGATGACGCGCAAGCGCACGCGCGAGTCGCTGTCGCAGATCCTGACCGAGCCGTGCCCGATGTGCGAGGGCTCGGCGGTCGTCAAGTCGTCGACGACGGTGGCGTACGAGGTGCTGCGCGAGGTGCGGCGGTCGGGCGCCAGCGTCGACGGCGAGAAGGTGCAGATCGAGTGCGCGCCGAAGGTGGCGGAGCTGCTGAGCTCGCGCGACCGCGACTACCTCGACGGCCTGGAGAAGAAGTTCCAGAAGAAGGTGGAGATCGTCGGGCAGAAGGGCTGGAAGCCGGACCAGTACCGGGTCGCCGGCAAGATGTCGACGGAGATCGCGGCGGAGGAGGCGAAGCAGGCCGCCGCCCTCGGCCACGCGCCGCCCCCGAGCCGGAGCGGCGGCGCCGGCGGCAACGGCAAGCGGCGCCGGCGCGGCGGCCGCGGCCGCGCCTGAGCTCGCCGCGCGCGCCTCGAGGGGCGACCGGCGACGAGGCTGTCGTCAGCGAACCGGAGGCACGAAGCCGGCGACGCACGCCGACGATTCGCCGAGCGCGCAGGCGCGCGAACGCAGGTCGAGCGCCAGGTCGGCGTCGAACGCGTCGGCGAGGCGCGCGCCGGCGACGCAGGCGGACGTCACGTCCAGCTCGCACGCCTTGCGGTGCGCCGCCGCGGCGGTCCGCTGCTGCGCCCGCGTGCGGGCAGCTGCCTCGAGCAGCACGCCGAGCCTGGCGCAGGACGACGGATCGCCGAGCTCGCAACCGCGCGCGAACGCGGCCTGCGCCTTGCGCCGCCGGCTCGGGCCGTCGGCCTGCAGGCTCGTGCCCAGCAAGCCGCAGCCGCGCGCGTCGCGCAGCGCGCACGCCGCCTCCAGGTAGCGACGCGAACGGGGAGGGTCGCGCGGCACCTCGCCGCTGAGGTAGACCGACGAGAGGACGAGACAGCTCGGCGAGTAGCCGCGGGTGCACAGCTCGTCGTGCGTCGCGATCGCGCGCGCCGGATCGGCGTCGACGCCGCGTCCTTCCCACACGAGATCCGCAACCTCGGCACAGTTCGCCAGCGCGCCGGCGGCACACTCCTGCTCGGCCGCGTGGAGGTGCGCGACCGCGTCGGGCGGCGGCACGGCCTGCGTCCCGACCCGCTGCCACCGATGCTCCAGGTCGTCGGCGAGACGACAGCTCTCGTCGTCGCCGGCGTCACAGCCGCGCTTCAGCAAGACGAGCGCGCGCTGCTCGTCGCGGGCGACGCCGCGCCCTGCCATCAACCGGCCGCCCAGGTTCCGGCACGAGACGGCGATCCCGTGGTCGCACGCCTTGCCCCACATCGCGAGGCCGGCCGGCTCGTCGCGCGCCACGCCGGTGCCGTTGACGAGGTTCACGCCGTAGTCGTTGCAGGCGCCGCCGTCGCCGAGCTCGCACCCGCGCTTCAGGTACGCGGTCGCCAGCTCGAGGTCGATCGGGATGGGCACCCCGCCCGCGTACATGCGACCGAGGACCGTGCAGGACATCGCGTCGTCGTGCGCCTCGCAGAGCACCTGCGCGGCGCTGATCACCCGCGTGCAGGCTGCGCGATCGCCGCGCTCGCAGGCACGCCCGCACTCGGAGAGCCGCTGGCACGGCTCCGCCGCCGCCGCGCGCGCCGACCCCACGAGCGCGAGCGCAGCCGCGATCCACCCGCGCATGCCTCGACTCTCGGCCATCGACCGCGGCGTCGTCAACCGTCCCGGGCGAACGGGCACGGGTCGGGCCGCCCGGCGAACGGCGGTTGCGGCAAGGCGCGCGAGGCGGCCGGACATGGCAGGCTGCGGGTGCCCCATGACGGCGATGCCCGGGTGGATCGAGCCGATGGCGGCGACGCTCACGCAGGAGCGGTTCGTGGCGGCGGGCTGGGTCTACGAGCAGAAGGTCGACGGCATCCGCGTGCTGGCGTTCAAGCAGGGCGCGGACGTGCGGATGTACTCGCGCAACCACCTGCCGCAGGACGAGCCGGCGGTCGCGGCGGCGATCGCGCGGCTGCCGGTCGGCGAGGCGATCCTCGACGGCGAGCTGGCGTGGGACCGCAGCGCGTACCACGTCTTCGACCTGCCGTGGCTCGACGGCCGCGACCTGCGCGGGCTGCCGCTGGCGGCGCCGCTCCACCAGGTCGAGGCCGTCGACGATCCGGCGCCGTGGGACGTCGCGCGCGCCCGCGGCTGGGAGGGCGTGGTCGCCAAGCGGCTCGACTCGACGTACGAGCCGGGGCGGTCGCGCGCGTGGCTGAAGATGAAAGGCGAGGCGTCGCAGGAGCTGGTCGTCGGCGGCTTCACCGACCCGCAGGGCAAGCGGGTCGGGCTGGGCGCGCTGCTGGTCGGCCACTATGACGGCGACGACCTGGTCTTCGCCGGCAAGGTGGGCACCGGCCTCGACAGCGCGCTGCTGACCCGGCTGCGCGCGCGGCTCGACGCCCTCGAGATCCCGGCGTCGCCGTTCACCCGCGCGACCGGCCTGCCGCGCGTGCGGGCCCACTGGGTGCGGCCCGAGGTGGTCGTGCAGGTCGGCTTCATGGAGTGGACGGTGCACGGCAAGCTGCGCCACCCGCGGCTCATCGGCGTGCGCGACGACAAGCGGGCGCGCGAGGTCGTGCGGGAGCGCCCGTGATCACGCATCCCGAGAAGGTGCTGTTCCCCGCCGACGGCATCACGAAGGGCGAGCTGGCGGCGTACTACGCGCTCGTCGCGCCGGTGATGCTGCCGCACCTGCGGCGGCGGCCGGTGACGATGGAGCGCTTCCCCGGCGGCATTGAGGCGAAGGGCTTCATCCAGAAGGACGTGTCGCGCGGCGTGCCGGCGTGGCTCGAGCGAGCCCTGGTGCCGAAGCACGGTGGCACGGTGCACCACCCGCTCGTCGACGATGCGCGCGCGCTCGCGTGGATGGCCAACCAGAACTGCATCACGCCGCACGTGTGGAACCGGCGCGCCGACGACCTCGAGCACCCGGACCTGTGCGTCTTCGATCTCGACCCACCGGCCGAGGCGCCGGGTGCGCCTCGGCGCGGAGCCGGTCCCTATCACCATTCGTGGGATCCGCCCGGCGACGGCGGCGACGCGGCGCCGGTGCGGGCGGCGGCCCTCGCGCTGCGCGACCTGCTCGCCGAGCGCGGGCTGCCGAGCTGGGTCAAGACGTCCGGCTCGAAGGGGTACCATCTGGCGGTGCCGCTCGACGGCACGGCCGGCGTCGCCGAGGTCGCGCGCTTCGCCCACGAGGTGGGCCGCGAGCTGGTGCGCCGCCACCCCGACACGCTGACGCAGGAGTTCGCGAAGGCGGACCGCGGCGGGCGCATCTACGTCGACACCGGCCGCAACGACCACAGCGCGACGTTCGCCGCCGTCTACGCGGTGCGCGCGCGGCCGGGCGCACCGGTCTCCGCGCCGTGCACGTGGGACGAGGTGGCGAGCGGCGCCGCGCGGCCGCGCACGTTCACGCTGCGCACGATGGCGGCGCGCCTCGACGCGGTCGGCGACCTCTGGGCCGACCTGCTCGCGGCCGGCGTCGCGCTGCCGCGCTGACCGCGGCCGACCGCTACTCGAAGACCTTCGCCAGCGCCTCGTGCGACACGCCGTCCCTGGCGCGGGGGGCGCGGAGGCGGGGGGCTACGAGCGCAGCGTCGAGGCGCGGTCGCGGACGGCGGGGTCGACGACGTCGTCGAGGCGGGGCGGCGGCGAGGGGTCGGCGTCGAGATCGATGCCGTCGGCGGCGACCTGGGTGAGCGGCCCGGGATCGACCGACGCGACGCCGACGGTCTGCGCCAGGCCCTCCGCGCGCGCGTCGGGCTCGTCCGCACCGGCGGCGGCGGCGGCTGCTGCCGCGCGCGCGGCGGCGCGAGAGCGCTGCCAGAGCCACCACGCGGTCACCGCGCCGGCCACCAGGCCGGCGCCGAGGACGATTCGTCTCCATCCGGTTGCGGGCATCGAGAAGGCTACCCCACAGTGCGGCGATGACGACCGCGCCCGCCGACGAGGACGTGCTGCACACGACGGTGGGCGACCTCGCGCTCGAGGAGGTCGAGCTCGCCGTCGGCGGGCGCACCTGGCGGATCCAGCACACCGGCGCCGTGATCGGCCGCGACACCGAGGCGGCGTTCCTGCGCGGCGAGCAGGCGACGCCGCGGCCGTACGGCCTCGTGCTGTGGCCGGCGGCGATCGCGCTCGCCCACGAGGTCGCGTCGCGCGAGGTCGCGGGCCTGCGCGTGCTCGAGCTCGGCGCCGGCACCGGCCTGCCCGGCATCGTCGCCGCGTCGCTCGGCGCGCGCGTCGTGCAGACCGACCGCCAGCGGCTCGTGCTCGAGGTCTGCCGGCGCAACGCGGCCCGCAACGGCGTCGCCGCGCCCGCCTCGCCCGGCTCGACCGGATCGCCGGGATCGCCGGGATCGCCGGGATCGCCGGGATCGTCCGGATCGCCTGGATCGATCGACCACCGCGTCGCCGACTGGACCGCGTGGACCGACGGCGACCGCTACGACCTCGTGCTCGGCTCCGACATCCTCTACGCCGAGGCCCTCCACCCACACCTGCGCGCGATCTTCGACGGCAACCTCGCGCCGGGCGGCACGCTGCTCCTCGCCGATCCGTACCGCGCCGTCAGCCTGCGCCTGCTCGAGGCGATGGAGGCCGACGGCTGGCGGGTCGCCCTCGACAAGTGGACGGTCGGCCTCGCGCCGCCGCCGCGGCCGGTCGGCGTCTTCCGCCTCACTCGCCGCTGACGGCGACGGACGGACGCGCGCGGCGAACGCGGCGCGCGCGCCGCCCAGCCCGGGACGCGGCCGCACGCCCCGCTCGGGCTCGACGGACGCGCGTGTGCCCGCAGCGCGAGAGCGAGTCAGAGCAGCAAGAGGCGGCCGATCAGCCCGGCCGTGCGATCGACGCCGCGCAGGAAGCGGCCGGCCGCCGACGGCTGGTCGCGCAGCCGGTGGAGGTGCAGCCCGTTGTCCCACGCGAGCGCGCGCGCGTGCGTGATGCTCCAGTGCTCGAGCAGGTCGTCGACCGGGCCCATCGCGTCGTCGACCATCGTCTCCATCCGGTCCTGCACCTCGGCCTTCGACTTCGCCATCAGCGCGCCGAGCAGGTCGTCGACGGCGCGGAAGTCCTGGTGGCGCGCGTCGCCGTCCTCGAGCGTGCCGCCGACTCGCCGGCACGCCGCGTCGAGCGCCACCGCCAGGTCGCGGTTGATGTGCGCGTTCATGCCGGCGACCGCGAACCGCATGCCGCTGATGCCGCGGTGGTAGCGGCGCGACAGCATCGGCTGCCACGCGCGCGGCGCGCCGTCCTCGCCGGCGGCGAGCGCGTCGAGGTAGAGCTGGCAGAAGGTCGCGTCGAGGCGGACCAGGAAGGCCGGGTCGTGCGCGCTGCCGCTCGTGACCCGGTCGGCGACGCCCTGGGTGACGAGCAGGTAGATCGAGTTGAAGTGGTGGAAGCCGTCGTCGGGCGTGAGCTGCGCGCCGACCTCCTGCAGGGCGGCGATGACGTCGGACATCTCGGCTTCGGCGGATAGCGTCGGGACGTTCACGGAGCCTCCTCGGTCGCCCCCGGCGGCCGCAGGGCGACGATATCGCACCGCGGCCGCGCTCTGCTACGCTCGTCGTCGGTGAGCCTGACGCGCCGTATCCTCGAGGGGGCCCGCTCCGGGCTGTCGCAGCTCACGTCGCTGGTGATCGTCGACGACGAGCCGCTCTCGCACGTCGAGGCGGCGGCGCTGGAGGCGGAGCTGGCGGCGCGGCGCAAGGCGCGCACCGGGCCGCCCGGGTCGTCGGCGATCGCCCGGCTGGCCGGCGCGAGCCCCGCGGCGCGGACCGAGCGCGCGCGCGCC
>DASZXE010000599.1:0-8297 GCA_035546475.1 Kofleriaceae bacterium | reverse complement strand
AACGGCACGCCGCAGTCCATGCAGCGGCCGCCTTGCTGCCGCGACTCGGCGGGATCGACGTGGGTGTCGACCTCGCGCCAGTCGCGGAGACGCTCGGGGATCGGGCGGCGGTGATGACCCGCGCGCGCCCACTCGAGAAAGCCGGTCGGCTTGCCCATGACTACTGACCTCCGGCGGCGGCGACGGGCATCGGGATGCGCGGCCGTGCCGCGGCGCGCCGCTTCTCGAGCACGCGCTTGTACTCGGTCGGCATCACCTTGATGAAGCGCGCGGCCATGTTGTCCCAGTTGTCGAGGATCCTCTTGCCGCGCGGGCTGCCGGTCAGCCGCACGTGATCCTCGATGAGGCCGTGGACGAGCCACAGGTCGCTCTCGTCGACGAGCGGCTCGAGCTCGACCATCTCCGGGTTGAGGCGCGCGCGGAACGTCTGGTCGCGATCGAAGACATAGGCGACGCCGCCGCTCATGCCGGCGGCGAAGTTGCGGCCGGTGGCGCCGAGCACGACGACCGCGCCGCCGGTCATGTACTCGCAGCCGTGATCGCCGCAGCCCTCGACGACGGCGCGCGCGCCCGAGTTGCGCACCGCGAACCGCTCGCCGGCCTGGCCGCGCGCGAACAGCTCGCCGCCGGTCGCGCCGTAGAGCGCCGTGTTGCCGATGATGACCGCGTCCTCGGCGGCGAAGCGGGCGCCCGCCGGCGGCCGGATCGCGAGCCGCCCGCCCGACAGCCCCTTGCCGACGTAGTCGTTGGCGTCGCCCTCGAGGTGCAGCTCGACGCCGGCGGTGAGCCAGGCGCCGAAGCTCTGGCCGGCCGAGCCGGTGTAGTGGACCTTGATGGTCCCGTCGGGCAGGCCGTGCGCGCCCCAGCGCCGCGCGATGTCGCCGGCGAGCCGCGCGCCGGCCGCCCGCTGGCGGTTGACGATCGCGATCCGGCGCTCGATCGGCCGCACCGGCTGATCGGCGGGCAGCGCGGCGAGCGCGGCGCACAGCGGCTCGTCGACGTGATCGGCGAGCGGCCACGGCTCGGCGGCGACGAAGCGGCGCGCGACGGTCGCGTCGCGAGGCCCGGCTTCGCTGGAGCGCGCAGCCTCGCGAGGCGATGCCGAGAGGCGATCGCCCGCCGGCCGGTGGAGGAGCGGCGCGAGGTCGAGCGTGCGCGCCTTCCAGTGGTCGCTCGGCCGCGCGCGCAGCAGCTCCGTGCGGCCGACCAGCTCGTCGAGCGTGCGGGCGCCGAGCGACGCGCACAGCTCGCGCACCCGCTCGGCGATCATCGTGAAGAACCGGACGACGTCCTCGGGGCGGCCCCGGTAGCGCTCGCGCAGCCGCGGGTCCTGGGTCGCGATGCCGACCGAGCAGGTGTTGAGGTGGCACTTGCGCAGCATCACGCAGCCGGTCGCGACCAGCGACGCGGTGGCGAGCCCGTACTCCTCGGCGCCGAGCAACGTCGCGATCACGACGTCGCGCGCGGTGCGCAGGCCGCCGTCGACCTGCAGGCGCACGCGCCCGCGCAGCCGGTGCTGCACGAGCACCTGCTGGGTCTCGGCCAGCCCGAGCTCCCACGGCAGCCCGGCGTGGCGCAACGACGACAGCGGCGACGCGCCGGTGCCGCCCTCGTAGCCGGCGATGACGACGCCGCCGGCCCGCGCCTTGGCGACGCCGGCCGCGATGGTGCCGACGCCGATCTCGCTGACCAGCTTCACGCTGACGCGCGCGGTCGGGTTGACCGCCTGCAGGTCGTAGACGAGCTGCGCGAGGTCCTCGATCGAGTAGATGTCGTGGTGCGGCGGCGGCGAGATGAGCGTCACGCCGGGCGTCGAGCAGCGCACCTTCGCGATCCGCTCGTCGACCTTGCCGCCGGGGAGCTGGCCGCCCTCGCCGGGCTTGGCCCCCTGCGCGATCTTGATCTGCAGGTCGTCGGCGTGGACCAGGTAGTGGGCGGTGACGCCGAAGCGGCCCGAGGCGACCTGCTTGATCGCGCTGCGGCGGAGGTCGCCGTGCTCGTCGGGCGTGAAGCGGTGCGGCTCCTCGCCGCCCTCGCCGGAGTTCGAGCGCGCGCCGAGCCGGTTCATCGCGATCGCGAGCGTCTCGTGCGCCTCGGCGCTCATCGAGCCGAACGACATCGCGCCGGTCACGAAGCGGGCGACGATCGCGCCGACCGGCTCGACCTCGTCGAGCGGCACCGGCGGCCCGGCCGGCACCAGCTCGAGCAGGCTGCGCAGGGTCACCAGCGCGCCGTCCTCGTCGTCGCACGCGCGCTCGTAGGCGGCGAACTGCGCGCGGTCGCCGTCGTGCACGGCCGCCTGCAGGGTCGCGATCGTCGTCGGGTTCCACTTGTGGCGCTCGCCGCGGCGCCGCCACGCGTACAGCCCGCCGACCGGCAGCCGGTCGGCGATCGCGGTCGCCTGCCGGCCGTAGCCGCGGTCGTGGCGGTCGAGCGCCTCGCGCGCCAGCTCGGCGACGCCGAGGCCGCCGAGCCGCGACGGCGTGCCGCCGAGCGCCTGCGCGCACAGCTCCGCCGACAGCCCGACCGCCTCGAAGATCTGGGCGCCGCGGTAGCTCTGCACCGTCGAGATGCCCATCTTCGACATGATCTTGAGCAGGCCGTCGTCGCACGCGTGCAGGTAGCGGGCCTGGGCGGCCGCCGCCGGGCCCTCGATCGCGCCGAGCTCGACCAGCCCGGCGATCGCGTCGAGCGCGAGGTACGGGTTGACCGCCGCGGCGCCGTAGCCGATGAGCAGCGCGAGGTCGTGCACCTCGCGCGCCTCGCCGGTCTCGACGAGCAGGCCGGCCTGCATGCGGATGCCCTCCTTCACCAGCCGCTGGTTGACGGCGGCGAGCGCGAGCAACGACGGGATCGGCACCCGGCGCGCGTCGACCCCGCGGTCGGACAGGACGAGGATGCTGGCGCCGTCGTCGATCGCGTGGACGGCGGCGTCGCACAGCTTCATGAGCGCGAGCGACAGGCCCGCGTCGTCGTCGGTGCCCGGCTCGAAGACGGTCGACAGCCGCCGGGTCTCGAACGTCCCCTCGCCGACGCCGACGATCCGCGCGAGCGCCGCGTTGTCGAGGAACGGCCCCGGCATGCGGATCTGGTGGCAGCTCTCCGGCGTCTCGTCGAACGTGTTGCCGTCGGGGCCGATGTTGGTCTCGAGCGTCATCACCAGCGCTTCGCGGATCGGATCGATGGGCGGGTTCGTCACCTGCGCGAAGAGCTGGTGGAAGTAGGCGAACAGGTTCGGGCTCTGATCCGACAGCACCGCGAGCGGCGTGTCGGTCCCCATCGAGCCGGTCGGCTCCTTGCCGGTGGCGGCCATCGGCCCGAGGATCACGTGCAGATCCTCGTCGGTGTAGCCGAACGCGCGGAGCTGGCGGTCGAGCTCGTCGCCGGTGATCGCCGGCGGCGGCGCCACCGCCTCCAGCTCGTCGAGCTCGAAGACGTTGGCCTCGAGCCACTTGCGGTACGGGAAGCGGCCGGCGATGTCGTGCTTGATCTCGTCGTCGGCGACGATGCGGCCCTCGGTGGTGTCGACGACGAACATGCGGCCCGGCTGCAGGCGGCCGCGGGCGACGATCTTCTCGGCGGGGACGTCGATGACGCCGACCTCCGACGCGAGGACGACCCGGTCGTCGCTGGTCTGCAGCCAGCGCGCCGGCCGCAGGCCGTTGCGATCGAGCGTCGCCCCGACCAGGAAGCCGTCGGTGAAGACGATCGCGGCGGGGCCGTCCCACGGCTCGACGAGGCTCGACGCGTAGCGGTAGAACGCGCGCCGCTCCTCGGACACGTGCGACGCCGAGCCCTCCCACGCCTCGGGGATCATCATCATCATCGCGTGCGGCACCGAGCGGCCGCCGAGGACGAGCAGCTCGAGCAGGTTGTCGAACTGCGCCGAGTCGCTCTTGCCGCGCTCGATGATCGGGTGGAGCCGCTCGAGGCCGCCCTTGAACTTGGCGCTCTTGAGCTGGCTCCGGCGCGCGTCGATCCAGCCGAGGTTGCCGCGCAGGGTGTTGATCTCGCCGTTGTGGGCGATGAAGCGGAACGGCTGCGCGAGGTCCCAGGTCGGGAACGTGTTCGTCGAGAAGCGCGAGTGGACGACGGCGATCGCGGCGACCAGGTCGGGCGCGGCGAGGTCGAGGTAGAACGCGCCGAGCTCGCCGGGGAGGAGCAGCCCCTTGTAGACGATCGTCTCCGTCGACAGCGAGGCGACGTGGAACGCGCCGCCGGGATCGACGCCGAGCTCGCGGATGCGGTGCTCGGCGCGCTTGCGGATGACGTAGAGAGTGCGCTCGTAGGCCGACGGCGGCACGCGGCGCATGCGCACGTAGAGCTGGCGGAAGACCGGCATCACCGCGCGCGCGGTCGGGCCGACGCGGGACGGATCGGTCGGCACGTCGCGCCAGCCGAGCACGCGCTGGCCCTCCTCGACGACGACCTCCTCGAGCACGCGCTCGCAGGCGGCGCGCGCGGCCGGGTCGGGCGGCAGGAAGACCTGGCCGACGCCGTAGCGGCGGCGGCGCGGCATGTCGAAGCCGAGCTCGAGGCCGCGCGCCTTGAAGAAGCGGTGCGGGAGCTGGAGCAGGATGCCGGCGCCGTCGCCGGTCTCGGGGTCGGCGCCGCACGCGCCGCGATGCGCGAGGCGGCGGAGGACCTCGAGCGCGTCGGTGACGATCGACCGCGACTTCTCGCCCTTCACGTGGGCGACGAAGCCGACCCCGCAGGCGTCGTGGTCGGTGGCGGGATCGTACAGGCCGGCGCGCTGCCCCATGGCTGCAGTGTAACGCGATGCGTCAGGCGGCGGCAGCCGATTTTACCGCGCGATCTGACGCAGCTTGCGATCGCGGCCGGCGCTCGGAATGCTCGCGGGATGTCGAGGTCCCGCACCGGCGCCCGTGCCCGTGCCTGTGCCCGTGCCCGCTGCTGGGTGCTGGCCGGCGTGGCCGCGGGGTGCGGCACCAGCACCGGCGGCGCCCCCGACGCGCCGCCGGTCCCCGACGACGGCCAGGCCAGCGACCGCGCCCCCGACGACATCGACGCCGTCGGCCCGACGTGCAGCGAGACGATCGGCGACCTCGGCGCGCCGCTCGAGGTGCGGCCGGTCTACGTCGACCACCGCAGCGAGACGCACGCGATCGACGCCGACGGCGCGGTGGAGCTGCTGCTTCCGCCCCAGGGCGGCCACGTCCTCATGGTCGGGCTCGAGGCCCGCAACGTGCGCGGCTGCACCGCGCAGCTCGACGGCAAGCTGTTCGATCCCGGCACCGGCACGCTGCTCGCCGAGGACGTGCGCCCGACCCAGCTCCTCGCCGGCGCCGACGGCTGGGGCCAGCTCGCGTCCCCGCCGGTCGCGACGAGCGCGAACCTCGCGGTCTGCCCGCTGCCGATGCTGCCGCGCGACGTCGACGGCAACGCCTGGCGACTCGAGCTGACGATCACCGACGACCGCGACGCGACGGCGACCTGGTCGGGGACGATCGTGCCGTTCTGCCGGCCGGACGCGCCCGATCCGGACGAGTGCCCGTGTCAGTGCGACGCCGACTTCATGTTCGGGCAGCCGTGCCCGGTCGATCCGTGACCGGCCCGTGGGCGTGACCGCGGCCGCCGCGCGACCGCGGCCGTGACCGTCGCCCGACCGCGGCCCTGACGCGCCGATCACGGGCGGGACCTCGAGGTCCCACCGGATCGCGGCGCCCGGAGGCGCACCGGTACCTCCGGATCCGCCCGCCCGCACCCGGGGCTGTCGGATCGCGGGCTTCGCGCCGCCCCGGCCTGGCAAGGCGGTTGCTCATGCTCCCGTCAGCCTCCCGAACCGTAACGCCTTAGCCCAGGAGCCCCCCATGCGTCTCGTGTCGTTCCGGAACCTCTGCGTCGCCACCCTGTTCGCCACCGCCGCGGTGGCGTGCACCAGCAACGACGCCCCACCCACCGATGACGAGATCCAGAGCTCGCTCGAGCTGGAGAACGGCGGCCTCGACACCGCCGACGAGCTGCCGATGTTCGGCGCCCAGGCCGAGTTCGCGGCCGCGAACCTCGAGGGCGACGTCGCCGCCGACGACGCGACGACCAACGATCCGACCGTCGCCGACCTGCGCGATCACGCCGCCGCCGGCGCCAGGCGCGTGATGATCCTGTGGGGCCACCTGCCGCCCGATCGCGGCGCCCCGCAGCAGGTGTGGGACGGCCGCTTCGCGCTCAACCGCGGCGCGCTCGTCGTGCGGCGCGAGGTCGGCTTCGAGGACCGCACCGACATGCTGCTGCCGCGGCCGTCGACGAACATCGTGACGTTCGCGTCGACCACCAAGCCGTTCGTCGACGGCCTCGTCCTCGAGGTGCTCGACGGCGACGCGTCGAACACCGCGCCCCAGACGATCACGTACACCGCGCGCGCCGGCGGCGCTCCGCTGGTCTTCGACCTCGCCGCGCTCGCCAACGGTCCGGTCTCGTACGACGTCGGCACCGACGGCGACCGGATGATCGCCACCGAGCTGCACGCCGACCAGTGCGACCACGGCTTCATGCGCGGCCGCTGGAACCAGGTGCGCCCCGACATGGGCCGCATGCTCGGCGTGGTCTCCGACGCCGACGGCAGCCCGATCGGCCACCTCCGCGGCATCTGGGGCGTCCGCCAGAACGGCGACCACGTGCTGTTCGCCAAGTTCATCGGCGTCGACGGCCACTTCCGCGGCATCTTCAACGGCACCTGGGGCGATGGTCAGTTCCGCGGCCGCTGGGTGATCTCGACGGGCGATCACGGCCTGGCGCAGGGCCACTATGCCGCGGGCGCGCCCGGCACCGCGGTGGTCGGCGGCGCGTTCGTCGGCCGCTGGGCCGAGGCGGTCTGCGCGGCGGGGCTCTGACTCCGACCTGACGCCCGTCGACGGGCGCCTCCTCGATGACGGCGGTGGCGTGAGGACGGCCGGCTGGAGACCCCCCAGCCGGCCGTCGGCGTGTTCTTCGGCGCGCGGCCGGTTCCGGGCTAACGGCTGACTCGAAGACGAGCGGGCGGCGCGGGGACGTGGACGATCCAGCCCGGCTCGAGCACGAGATCGAGGCCGGTCTCGTCGGCGGCGAGCGCGCGCACCGCGGCGACCGTGTGCAGCGTCGCGGCCGGCACGCCGGTCTCCGGATCGATCGCGGCGAGCTCGGTGCCGGTCGATCCGCTGATCGCGACGTGGAGGAGGCCGCCGCCGGCGGCGATCGCCGCGATGGTGGCGCCTTCGGGTGCCTCGACGAGCACGCGCGGCGCGGTGCCGTCCATCGGGACCCGCCAGAGCGCGCGGCGGCCGGCGATCGCGAACAGCGCGCCGCCGACCTGCACGAGCTCGTCGCCGAGGCCGTCGGCGGGCGCCGGCCACAGCTCGGTGTCGTCGGCGCCGCCGTGCGTGCGATGGATGCCGACCGCGCCCATGCCGACGCTCGACAGGTAGACGCTCGTGCCGTCGACGACGAGGTGCACGGGGCCGGTGCCCCCGGGGTTGCCCCAGGCCGGCGCGTGGAAGCGCGCGGGCGTGCCGCCGGTGCGCGGGACGGTCCAGATCGCGCCGTCGTCGGCGATCCAGTCGATCGCGCCGGGCGCGAGCGCGAGGCCGAGCACGCGGCCGGTGAGGCCGTCGGCGGCGCGGCGCGGCGGGGCGCCGCCGTCGGCGAGCCAGATCGTCGACGGTGCGGCGCCGCCGTCACCGTTGCTGCCGCCGGTCGCGTAGGCGACGCCGGTCGCGTCGGCGGCGAGCGTGGTCAGCGGCCCGGTGCCGGCGCGGGCGAGCTCGCTGCTGCGGCCGTCGGGATCGATGCGCACCAGGCGGTCGATGATCGCGTCGTCGGTGAGGCCGCCGCCGTCGTCCGACTCGAGGACGTGGAGGCGGCCGCCGACCGCGACCGGATCGTGCGCGCCGGGGGCGATCGCGAGCCGCACCGGCGTGCCGGCGGCGGCGCGCTGCAGGCGCCACACCGACAGCTCGCCGTCGGCGTCGGTGGTCGCGGCGACGATGGTGTCGCCGACGAGGACCGGCCGCCGCGTGAGCCAGCGGTGACCGGCGGCCGGCGGGAAGGCGACGTGGACGGTGCCGCTCGCGTCGGTGATGGTGACGACGGCGCCGTCGAGCGCGACCGCGACGGGACCGCGGCCGTCGTCGGCAGCCGGGCTCGTCGCCTCGTCGTCGGGCGCGGGCGCGAGCCAGGCCGGATCGCCGGCGGTGACGAGGCGCGGCGCGCCGCCGGCGAGCGGGACCTGCCAGAGCTGATCGTCGCCGCCGGCGGCCGGCGTCGCGCGGTAGCGGAGGCGGCCGCCGTCGACCTGCATCCAG
>DASZXE010000598.1:0-2500 GCA_035546475.1 Kofleriaceae bacterium | reverse complement strand
CGCCATCGGGCCGAGCGGACCCGGCGCACCGAGGCCACCGAGCGGCCCCGGCGGCCCCATGCCGCTCATGCCGCCCATGCCTGCGGGCGGTCCCGGCGGCCCGCCCATGCCGCCGCCCATCCCGCCCATGCCTCCCATCCCGCCCATGCCTCCGGGCGGTCCCGGCGGCGGGCCCATGCCCATGCCTCCCGGCGGTCCCGGCGGCCCGCCCATGCCTCCCATCCCGCCGAGGCCTCCCTGCGACGGCATCGGCATCGGCGGCGGCGGGCCGCCCATGCCGCCCATGCCGCCCATGCCGCCGGGCGCACCCGGCGGTCCCATCGGCGGCGGCGGACCCGGCGGCCCCGCGAGGTACGGCGTCGGCAACAGCCCCGCCTGCGGCGGCGCCTGCAGCACCGTCCCGCAGTTGCGGCAGAAGCGCATCGACGGCGGGTTCTCCGTGCGGCACGCGGAGCAGACGACGGGCAACCCGCCTCCACCGCCGGGAGTCTGTGGAGGAAACGCCGCCGCCGGCGCCATCAGCGCCGATCCACAGTGGAGGCAGAAGCTCGAGCCCCCCGGATTGTCGTGACCGCACTTTGCGCAACGCATCTCGTCCTGCCTCGTGCGTCCCGAGCGTATCGCATGAACCCCCGTCCACGTCGAGACGCGAACCGGTCTACGTGCACGGGCTCGGCGGCAGCCTCCGTTGCGTGCCGCCGATCGGCTTGATACACCCGCCGCCGCTCTCCTCCATGACCTCGACGCGCTTCCTGTCCGCCCTCGCGCTCGCCGCCCTGCTCGTCTCCGGTTCCGGTGGCTGCCAGCACGCGGCGGTGCGGCAGGCCACCTTCCGCGCCCGCCCCGACGGCGTCGCCGCCGGCGACCTGCGCGGGCCGTTCACCGGCCGCGTCCTCGACGGCACGACCCGCACGCCGGTCGCCGGCGCGATGGTCTACGCGAGCTGGAGCCTCGTGCGCGGCAACGGCCTCACCGTCGACGCCGGCACCCGCGAGGCGGTGGTCTCGACCGACGCCACCGGCCACTACCTGGTGCCGGAGCTCGACGCGATCCCGGGCGGCACCCGGCTCGCCGATGTCCGCCTCGTCATCTACAAGCGCGGCTACATCGGCTACCGCAGCGATCGCCGCTTCGACGATTTCGGCCCGCGCCGCGACTTCGCGCAGCAGGACAACATCGTCCACCTCGAGCGCTGGCGGCCCGAGGCGTCGCACGCGCGCCACCTGCGCTTCCTCGGCGGCGGCGGCGCGATCGCGGCGGTGACCGCGTGGGAGGCCGGCGACGCGATCTCCGAGCTCGAGCCCGGCCACGCGCCGTCGACCGAGCTGCCGAGCGCGGGCAGCGGCCCGTACCTGGTCGCCGCCCAGCTCCTGACCGCCGCCGACATCGCCGGCCGCACCCACTACGACGGCCAGTTCGAGACCGGCCCGCTCGGCGACGAGCCGGACACCAGCAGCTACTCGTCGCAGCACTTCAAGGCGATGGGCCGCGACGAGGCGTGGGACGTCGCCGTCCGCATGTGGCGCCTCGATCCCGCCGCCGCGCTCGATCGCTACGACGAGCTGCGCAGCGGGCTGCCGCAGGTCGAGGAGCGCGACGAGATCGCGTCGCGCTCGCTGCGCGCGGTCGAGGCCGACATCTTCGGCGTCGCGTTCCTCGACGGCCAGCGCGGCCTGGTCGTGCTCATCACCTGCGGCAAGAGCCAGTGCGCGTCGACCGACGACGCCGCCGCGCTCGGCCAGATCATCGACCAGCGCATCAAGGCGCTGTGGCCGCTCGGCAACGGCGCGCCGCAGCCCGGAGGTCACCCGTGAGCCGCGCCCGCCCCGTCCGCCCGGCGCTCGGCGCCGTCCTGCTCGCCGCCGCGCTCGCGGCGAGCGCGCGCCCCGCGGCCGCGTGGGAGACGGTGACGCAGGTCGGCCTCGCCGAGCAGGCCGGCCTCGCCGCCAACCTCGACGGCACGCTGCGCCGGCTCGGCTGGCGCGGCGGCATGTTCGAGACGCTCGTCATCCCGCCCGAGGACGCGCCGTCGATGATGCAGGCGCTCGCGCTGCACAGCGCGACCGACGGCTACGTGCCGGACATCCGCGGCCAGCAGTACGCGCTCGGCTGGTTGCTCGCCGGCGCGGCGCTCGCCGACTCGACGCCCGGCTGGGCGGCGAACCACTTCCTCGACCCCGACAGCGGGGCCGGCTGGCGCGCGCCCGCCGGCTGGGTCGCGCACGATCCCGATGCGTCGGCGGATTGCCTCGACTCGTGGCCGCTGGCGGGCACCAACGGGATCACGCGGCACGACTACCGCGAGGCCCGGGTGGCCGGCGGCAGCGCGGTGCCCGCGCGCGGCGTGCCGGCGCTCGCGTGGGTCACGTCGAAGGACAACCCGCTCGGCCTCGACGGCTTCCTCGACCAGTACGGCAAGTCGGTGACCGCGGCGACGCCCGGCGAGCGCGGCCGCGCGATGGCCGGCGCGCTGGTCGCGGCGGGCGCGATGCTGCACGTG
>DASZXE010000597.1:0-18075 GCA_035546475.1 Kofleriaceae bacterium | reverse complement strand
CGGCGTCGTCGGGGACGGTGGCGGGGACGGTGGCGGCGTCCGGCGGCGACGCCTCGCCGTCGACGGTGATCGCCGGCGTCGCGGCTCGCGCACCGACCGCGTCGCCCGCGGCAGCCGCGGGCTCGGCAGCCTTCGCCTCGTCGGGGCCCGCCACCCGCGCCAGCCCGAAGTCCCCGATGCGCACGCGGCCGTCCTTCCCGAGCAGGATGTTCGCTGGCTTGACGTCGCGGTGCACCAGCCCCTTCGCGTGCGCCGCCGCCAGCCCGCGCCCGGCCTGCACCAGCGCGGGCAGCACCTCGCGCCACGGCCGCGGCCCGGGCCGCCGCTCGAGGCTCTCGCCGTCGACGAGCTCCATCGCCAGGTAGACCTGCTCGCCCTCGGTGCCGACGTCGTGTACCGCCACGACGTTCGGATGCTGGAGCTGCGCCAGCGCCTGCGCCTCGCGCAGGAACCGCAGCGCGCGCCGCGCGTCGGGCGCGGCGATGACCTTCACCGCGACCGAGCGGGCCAGCTCCGGGTCGCGCGCCTCGTACACCGTGCCCATGCCTCCCGCGCCGATCCGCCGCACGATCGAGAACCGCCCGATCGAGGCACCCGCGGCCAGCGGCGTCGCGTCGCGCCCGTCCACCCGCCCAGCTTACCTCCGTGGCCGACCGGTCAGCAGCGGCACGCGCCGCCACGCGCTGGCGGACCTTCACGCCGCCGGAATGCGGCCGAACCGGCGTCCGTGATCCAGCTCGTCTACGCCAGCCACGCGACGGCGCCGTTCACCGTCGGCGCGCTGCAGGACCTGCTCCGGCGCGCGCGCGCCCACAACACCGAGGTCGACGTCTCGGGCATGTTGCTGCACGTCGGCGGCGCGTTCCTGCAGGTGCTCGAGGGCGCCGCCGCCGCCGTCGACGAGCTGTACGCCCACATCGCGCGCGACCGGCGCCACCAGCGCATCGTCCTGCTCGTGCGCCGCGAGCTCGACGAGCGCTGCTTCGCCGACTGGAGCATGGGCTTCTTCGACGCGACCGGCCGCGCGGCCGGCCTGCCCGGCTACCGCGCGCACAGCGGCTTCGCCGATCTCGCCGGCGAGTCGGCGGAGGTGGTGCGCATCGTCGAGCAGTTCCGCGCCGGCCGCTGGCGCTCGCTGACCGCCTGACCGCGCCGCGCACGAGCGTGCCACCCGGCCGCCCGGCCGCCCGGCGATGTGCGATCGTCGGCGCCGATGGACGACGTGGTGCTCGAGTTACGCGGCCTCGGCAAGGACTACGGCGAGCGGCGCGCGGTCGATGCGATCGACCTCGACGTCCGCCGCGGCGAGATCTTCGGCATGCTCGGCCCCAACGGCGCCGGCAAGACGTCGACGATCTCGATGGCCTGCGGCGTGATGCCGCCGTCACGCGGGCACGCCCGCATCGACGGCCACGACATCGTCCGTGACCGGTTCGCCGCCAAGCGCGCCATCGGCCTGGTCCCGCAGGACCTCGCCCTCTACGACGAGCTCACGCCGCGCCAGAACCTGACCTACTTCGCCGAGCTGTACGGTCTGGCGGGCGCCGAGTTGACGGCGCGGGTCGCCTGGGCGCTCGGCGTCGCCGGCCTCACCGACCGCGCCGACGATCGGGTGAAGACCTTCTCCGGCGGCATGAAGCGCCGCCTCAACCTCACGGCCGGGATGATCCACAAGCCGACGTTGCTCGTCTGCGACGAGCCGACGGTCGGCGTCGATCCGCAGAGCCGCCGGCACATCTTCGAGGCGATCAAGCAACTGCGCGCCGACGGCATGACGATCCTCTACACCAGCCACTACATGGAGGAGGTCGAGGAGCTGTGCGACCGGGTGGCGATCATGGACGGCGGCAAGGTCGTCGCCTGCGGCACCCTCGACGAGCTGACGCGCGCGCACGGCACGGACCGCGTGGCGCTCGAGCTGTCGGGCGACCCCGCGGTCCTCGAGGCGGCGATGGCCGCGATCGCGCAGAGCGGCGCGACCGTCGAGCGGCGGGGCGCGGCCGGCAACCTCGAGGCGGTCTTCCTCGCGCTCACCGGGCGCGGATTGCGAGACGAATGATGGTGTCCGCGATGCTGCCGACGATCCGCAAGGAGCTCCTGCTGCTCAAGCGCGACCCGCGGGTGCTGGTCCGCCTGATCGTGCTGCCGGTGATGTTCATCGTGCTGTTCGGCATGGCGTTCAACGCCTCGTCGAAGCGCAACCACGCGCTGCACCGGCTGGTGCTGTTCCGCGATCCGGCGGTGACGCAGGGGCCGGCGCTCGAGCAGGCGCTCGGGGCGCACTTCGCCGTCGCGCCCGCGACGTCGGCGCCCGAGGTTGCGCGGCGCGTGTCGGCGGGCGACTTCGACGTCGGCGTGGTGCTGCCGGCCGACCTCGCGCCCGCGGCCGGGCGGCCGGCGCAGGTCTTCGTCGATCCCGCGGCCGGCGCCGACGAGACGGGGCCGCTGGTCGCCGCGGTCGAGGGCGCGCTCCGCCTCGGCCTCGCGGGCGGCGCGGCGAAGGATGCGCCGCCGGTGGTCACCGTCGTCGATCCGGACACGATCCCCGGCGCGCACGTCGCCAAGCCGAGCGCGTTCCAGCTCACGGTGCCGGGCAACGCGGTGCTGTTCGGCTTCTTCATCGCGCTGACGTGCGCGCTCGGCTTCGCCGAGGAGCGGCGGAGCGGCACGTGGCGGCGGCTGCTGGCGGCGCCGGTGGCGCCGTGGAAGCTGCTCGCGGCCAAGCTGGTCCCCTACGTCGTCCTCGGGCTGGTGCAGGTCGGGACGCTGTTCCTGCTCGGCGCGCTGGCGTTCGGCATGAAGGTCGAGGGCAGCGTGGCCGCGCTGGTGGTGCTGAGCCTCGGCGTCGCGTGCTGCGCCACGAGCCTCGGCCTGCTGATCGCCTCGGTGTCGTCGACGGAGAAGCAGATCTCGTCGCTCGGTTCGGTGCTGATCCTGATCATGGGGCTGATCGGCGGGTGCATGTTCCCGCGCGCGCTGATGCCGGCGGCGCTGAAGCACGCCGGGCTGTTCGTGCCGCACGGCTGGGCGCTCGACGGCTACTACGCGCTGCTGGTCCATCCCGGGACCGGCTTCGCCGACGTCTCGCACCAGCTCGGCGCCGTCTACGGCTTCGCCGCCGTCTTCGCCATCGCCGGCCTCCGCCGCTTCCGCTTCGACGCCTGACCGTCGACGCCTGCCCGTCGGCGGCGGCGGGCTCCGCGCAGGGAGGCTATTGCCGCTCGAAGATCAGCGTGGCGGCGTTCTTCGGGATCTTCGCGAAGGGATCCTTCAGCTCGAAGGTGTTGTCGTCGTCGAAGGTGATGGCTCCGCCGCCCCTCGGATCGAGCGCCGAGCATGGCGCGACGAGACGGGCGGCCGCGCGGCGCCGCGCGCAGGTCAATGGCCCGCCGCGGCACACCCGCGTGTAGGCTGGCCTGGTGCGGTCCTCTTCTCGCGCTGCGCGCGTCGTCGCGTCGCTGGCGTTGCTCGCGCTGCCCGCGCTGGGTTGCGTCGGGACCGGCGCGCGTGCGCCCGCCCGTGGAGGCTCGTCGCGCGCCGCGCCGCTGCACCAGGTCGGCAAGGCGAGCTGGTACGGCGGCAAGCTCGCGGGCCGGCGGACGGCGTCCGGCGAACGGTTCGACGAGCACGCGATGTCGGCCGCGCACCGGACGCTGCCGTTCGGCACCCTCGTGCGGGTCACCAACCGGGCCAACGGCCGCAGCGTCGTCGTGCGCATCAACGACCGCGGGCCGTACGGCGGTGGGCTGATCATCGACGTGTCGCGCGCCGCGGCGGAGAAGCTCGACATGGTGCGCGCCGGGGTCGTGCCGTGCGAGGTCGACGTCGTGCGACTCGGTCCCTGAGCTCCATCACGGTCCATCACGCTCCATCACGGCCTCGCGGGCGGGCCACGGGCGGGCCGCGGGCGACCTGCTAAGACGGAGGGATGGAGCCTGTTCGCCTGATCGTCGTCGGCGCCGGCAGCCGGGGGGCGATCTACGCCGCGTGGGCGCGCGCGAATCCGTCGCTGGCGCGGGTGGTGGCGGTCGCCGAGCCGCGCGACTTCCAGCGCGGCCGCATGGTCGGCGAGCACGCGATCGCGCCCGGTGACGCGGTGACCGACTGGCGCGCGCTCGCCGGCCGGCCGAAGCTCGCCGACGCCGTCGTCATCGCCACGCCCGACGCGCTCCACGAGGAGCCGGCGGTCGCGTTCGCCGCGCGCGGGTACCACCTGCTGCTCGAGAAGCCGATGGCGCCCACCGCCGAGGCGTGCCGCCGCATCGCCGCCGCCGTCGAGCAGGCCGGCGTCATGCTGGCGGTCTGCCACGTCCTCCGCTACACGCTCTACACCGAGCGCCTCAAGGCGATCGTCGACAGCGGCCGTCTCGGCGATGTGGTCAGTGTCGATCACCTCGAGCCCGTCGGCTACTGGCATCAAGCGCATTCGTTCGTGCGCGGCAACTGGGCCACGGAGGGCGCGTCGTCCTCGATGCTCCTGCAGAAGTCCTGTCACGATCTCGACTGGATCCGGTACGTCGTCGGCCGGCGCTGCGTGCGGGTGTCGTCGTTCGGCGGCCTCCACCACTTCCGGCCCGAGGCGCGGCCCGCCGGCGCCGCCGACCGCTGCCTCGACTGCGCCGTCGAGGCCGCGTGCGCCTACTCGGCGCGCAAGATCTACCTGGGCCGCGTCGAGGCGGGCGCCACCGGCTGGCCCGTCGACGTCCTGACCGACGAGGTGTCGGTCGCCGGCGTCACCGAGGCGTTGCGCACCGGGCCGTACGGCCGCTGCGTCTACGCCTGCGGCAACGACGTCGTCGATCACCAGGTCGTGAACCTGCAGTTCGACGGCGGCGCGACCGCGTCGTTCACGATGACCGGCTTCACCCGCCAGCGCGACCGCGAGACGCGCATCTTCGGCACGCGCGGCGAGCTGCACGGCGACGGCACGACGATCACGATCCACGACTTCCTCACCGACACGACCGCCAGCGAGCGCGTCGACGTCGCCTCGGACGGCTCGATCATCACCGGCCACGGCGGCGGCGACGCGCGCCTCATGGAGTGCTTCGTCGCCGCCGTCGCGACCGGCGACCGCGGCCGCATCCGCTCCGGCGCCGCCGAGAGCCTCGAGACCCACCTGATGGTCTTCGCCGCCGAGGCCGCCCGCCGCGCCTCGACGGTCGAAGCCCCGTAGGCGCGCCGGTCAGGCGGCCGCGTCCGCGCGAGGCAGCACGATGCGGAACGTGGTGCCGGCCGCGCTGCTGCTGCTGAACTCGAGGTCGCCGCCGTGCGCGCGCGCGATCGAGCGCGCGATGAACAGGCCGAGGCCGAGCCCCTCGCGGTTGCGCTTCTGCTCGCTGCGCGTGGCGAACGGCTGGAACAGCGTCGCGACCACGTCCTCGGGGATCACGCCGCCGTTGTGGACCTCGATCATCGCGCGGTCGCCGGCGTCCTCGACGCGCACCCGGACCGGCTCGCCGGAGGTGCCGTGCTTGAGCGCGTTGCCGACCAGGTTCGACACCGCCTGCGTGAGCCGGTTGGCGTCCCACCGGCCGGTCACCGTCTCGTCGGCGTGCAGCTCGATCGCCCGCCGCGACGACGCCGCGATCTCCTCGATCACCTCGCGACAGATCGAGGTCAGCTCGGCATTGCCGAGCACGATGGGAATGGCACCTTCGCGTCGCGCCAGGGAGATGTCGAGCAGATCGCCGACGATGCTGGCGATGCGCGCCGCGCTGCGGCCGATGCGATTGGCGATGTCGTCGATCCTCGCGTCGCGGTCCGGGTGGCTCTTGAGGACCTCGGACGACATCGCGATGGCGCCCAGCGGGTTGCGGATGTCGTGGCTGACGATCGCCAGGATCCACTGCTCGAACTGGCGCGCGAGCGCGAGCTCCTGCTGATCGTGCTCCTCGCGCGCGGCCTGCGCGCGGCGGCGGTCGTCGACATCGACGCAGCTCCCGATGAACCCGGCGAACACGCCGTCGTCGTCGTGGTACGGCACGCCGCGGTCGAAGATCCAGCGGTAGACGCCGTCGTGCCGCCGCAGCCGGTACTCCATCTCGAACGGCTGGCGGCGGTGGAAGTGGTCGAGGTACAGCTCGACGCAGCGCTGCAGGTCCTCGGGGTGCACGCCCTCGGCCCAGCCGTCGCCCTGTTCCTGCTCGAGGGTGCGGCCGGTGTAGTCGAGCCACGTCGGGTTGAAGTAGTCGCACTTCGCGTCGAGCCCCGCCCGCCAGATCATCACCGGCGAGTGCTCGACGAGCAGCCGCAGCTCGGTGGCCGACAGACTGGAGCTCATGGGGAGAAGGCCAGTGTAGCCGCGAGCCGCCACACTTTCCAGGCGATGCGAGCGGGCCGCCCGGGCCCGCCGCGCGGTTACACTTGCGCGGTGAAGCGAACGGTGACCGGCTCCGACGACGGCGACGCCGCCGGATGGGTGCTGCTGCTCACCGCGGTGAACGACGTGCGCGCGGTGGCGCTGCCGGAGCGGGGCGCGGTGGTGATCGGCCGCGATCCGGGGTGCGAGGTGGCGATCGATCACGAGCGGCTGTCACGGCGGCACGCGCGACTCACGTTCGGGGGCGCCTGGACCGTCGAGGATCTGGGCAGCCGCAACGGCACCCGCGTGCGCGGCGAGGCGGTGGCGGCGCACCAGGCGGTGGCGGTCGCGCCGGGCGAACCGCTCGCGATCGGACCGTACACGGCGGTGATCGTGCCGCGCGCGGTGTCGGAGCTGCGGGCGGCGGCCGGCGGGTCGAGCCTCGTCGTCGACGATCCGACGCTGTCGTCGGCGAGCCCGGTCGCGCTGGCGGTCGCGCGCAGCGCGATCAACGTGCTCCTCCTCGGCGAGACCGGCAGCGGCAAGGAGGTGCTGGCGCGCGCGCTCCACGCGCGGTCCGGGCGCAGCGGGCCGCTGGTGGCGTTCAACTGCGCGGCGCTGGCGGGCCCGCTCGTCGAGGCGGAGCTGTTCGGCCACGAGAAGGGGGCCTTCACCGGCGCGGCGGCGGCGCGGGTCGGGCTGCTCGAGGCGGCGGCCGGCGGCACGGTGGTGCTCGACGAGATCGGCGACCTCCCCGCCGAGCAGCAGGCCAAGCTCCTGCGCGCGATCGAGACGCGCGAGGTGCTGCGGGTCGGCGCGGTGCGGCCGGTGCCGATCGACGTCCGCGTGATCGCGGCGACGCACCGCGACCTCGCGCGCGAGCCGGACCGGTTCCGCCGCGATCTGTACTACCGGCTGGCCGGGATCACGCTCGTCGTGCGGCCGCTGCGCGAGCGGCGCCACGACGTCGCGCGGCTGGCGGCGGGGTTCGCGGGCGGCGCGACGTTCACGCCGGCGGCGCTGGCGCGGCTGGCGGCCCACGACTGGCCCGGCAACGTGCGCGAGCTGAAGAACGTCGTCGAGCGGGCGGTGCTGCTCGCGGCCGGCGGGCCGGTCGGCCCGGAGCAGATCCTGCTCGATCCGGTCGGAGCCGCCGTGCCGGGGCCGCCCGCGCCGGTGTCGCCGCCCGCCATCGCGTCCGCCGCGGCCGCGCCGGCCGACCTCACCGCCGCGGAGGCCGCCGAGCGGGCGCGCATCGTCGCCGCGCTCGAGGCCCACGCGGGCAACCAGACCCTCGCCGCGCGCACGCTCGGCATCTCGCGCGCGACGCTCGTCACCAGGCTCCGCCTCTACCGGATCCCGCGCCCGCGCGCCTGACGCCGCGCCCGCGGGTCGCCCTACTTGCGCTTCGTGATCACCAGCTCGACGCGGCGGTTGGTCTCGCGTCCCTCGGGCAGCTTGTTGTCGGCGATCGGCCGGGTCTCGCCGAAGCCCTTGGCGATCATGCGGGTCGCGGCGATGCCGTGGTGCTCGAGGTAGGTGCGCACCGCCTCGGCGCGCTGCTGCGACAGCCTGAGGTTCGCGCCGGCCGCGCCCTGCGAGTCGGTGTGGCCCTCGATGCGGATCTGCAGGATCTCGGGGTGGTCGTAGAGGATCTCGGCGACCTGATCGAGGATCGGCTCCGACGCGGGCAGGAGCACCGCCTTGCCGGTCTCGAACTGCAGCTTCTCGGCGAGGTTGATCTTCGTGTCGCCGATCGCCGCGAGCTGCGGCGTCGCGGCCTCGACGGGCGCCAGCGGCTCGTCGACCGGCGGCGGGGGCGGCGTGTCCTGGACGAGCGGCACGTCGGGCGCGCCGCCCGGGCAGCCGTAGGCCGGCGTCGCGAGGCTGAAGACCGGCTGGCAGACCGGCGCGTCCTTCGGCGCGCAGGCGGCGACGAGCGCGGCCGCGGCGACGGCGGCGGCCACCCGGCTAGAACGCACGGACGACTCCGAACGTGAGCGTGCGGGCATCGAGGCCGTACGTGTGGATGTTGGTGTCGAGCCAGTGGGGCAGGCTGAAGACGACGTCGACGAGGAGGTCGCGCGTCGCCAGGAGCTGCGCGCCGATCGACGCCGCGATCACGACCTGCCGGTGGAAGTGATCGGTCGGCGACATCATCGCGAGCTGGCCGACCGCGGCGACCCGCGGGTGCAGCGTGTACGTCGCGGCGACCGGCAGGTCGATCCACTCGCCGTTGCCGCGGTCGCGCGCGCTCATGCCGATGAGCAGGTTCGGGCTTGCCTCGACGGTGAGCTTGTCGCGGCGCCAGCGCGCGACGGCGCCGACCTTGAGGCTGAGCGAGAACGGGTCGAAGCTGCGGGCGAGGAAGCCGCCGTCGAGCGCGACGGTGACCGGGCCGCTCAGCAGGTGGTAGCGCGCGAGCAGCCCGAGCCGGTCGTAGGCGCCCGCGCAGCCGTCGCCGACGCAGATGCCGTCGCCCGACAGGCCGATGACGCCGGTCATCGCCTCGCTCGAGTGGACGAGGCCGACCGTCAACGCCGGCGTCGCGCCGTACCAGATGTCGGGCGCGACCGAGATCGGATCGAACGCCGACTGGTCCGAGAGGCTCAGCTCGAGGAGCGCGTGGACGACGATCCGCTTCTCGGGGACGGTGAGGCGCGCCTCGTGGACCTCGCCGCCGTCGGTGTCGGCGACGTCGGCCTCGTCGGCGGCGGCGCGGCCGGGCGCGACCGCGGCCCCGACGGTCGCGGTCAGCGTCAGGGCCAGGATGGAGCCGGTGGCTGTGATCGGGGCACGCACGATCGCCTGGAGCCGAGCATCGGCTGGCGGGCGGTGCGAGCGCAAGTCACCGGCGCGCGCACCTGTGGCCGATTCGACCGTCTCGCCCGGCCGCCTCGCCGGGCCGTCTCGCCCGTCCGCCTCGCCCGTCGGCCTCGATCGGGTACCATCGCCCCGGGGCGCCGTCTCGACGGGGCGGGAATCCGGCCGTCCGGACGATCCATGACGATCGCCCGCGCGCTCCCGCTGCTGCTGCTCGCCGCCTGCGTGCCGACGCAGCCCGCGCCCGGCGACCCCGACGGCGGCCCGGCGGACACCGACGCCGCCGTCGACGCGAGGCCGGACGCGCCCGTCGACGCCGCGATCGACGCCGGCCCGCGGCCCATCGACCTCGGCGTGAGCTGGACGCCGGTCGGCTATCCGGTGCCGACCGCCGCCGACCGCGCGGCCTTCTACACCGGCCACGCCGCGTACGGCACGCAGATCTCCGTGCACCGGCCGTGGCGCCAGGACCGCGCCAGCGCCGGCCTGCCCGACCCGTTCGTCGCGCCGATCGCCGCCGAGTCGGCGCAGTACGGCTTCGAGCTGATGTACGGCTACGGCTTCGACGTCGACGACGCCGCCGGCGGCTCCGACCTGACGAGCGTCGACGAGCCGGCCAACGACACCTGGACGAACGCCGCGACGCGCCGCGACTTCTGCGCGGTCGGCGTCGACTTCGCGCGCGCTCACCACCCGCGCTACATGTTCCTCGGCAACGAGACCGACGCCTACTACCGCGACCACCACGACGACTGGCCCAACTGGGTGAGCGAGCTGCACGCCTGCCGCGACGCGATCCACGCGGTGAGCCCGTCGACGCTCGTGTTCACCACGTTCCAGCTCGAATTCACGAAGGGCGCGGCGCAGAAGACCGGCCGCCCGCTCGTGCCCGCCGACTGGCAGCCGATCGCCGACGTCGCCGGCGCCGTCGACGGCATCGGCTTCACCAGCTACCCGTACTTCGAGTACGAGACGCCGGCCGACCTGCCCGCGACCTACTACCGCGAGATCGCCGACCACACGGACCTGCCGATCCTCTTCACCGAGCTGGGCTGGGTCGCGGATCCGTCGCAGCCGTACACCGGCAGCGAGGCGGAGCAGGCGGCGTTCGTCGATCGGTTCTTCGAGCTGACCGCCGGCCTCGACGTGCGCTACGCGGTCTGGCTCGCCGAGAACGACTGGCCGCCGGCGATCCTCGGGCCGGGCAGCGCCTTCCACGAGATCGGGCTGCGCGATGCGACCGGCGCGCCACGCCCCGCCGACGCGGCCTGGCGCGCGCACGTCCCGCGCTGAGCGGCGTCAGGGGTCCGTCAGGCCGGCGGCGCCGTCAGCTCGGCGAGCCGCCGCGCGAGGAACCGCCGCTCCGGCTCGTTGGTCACCAGCGCCAGCGCCTCGCGGTAGGCCGCCGCCGCCTCGGCGCGCCGGCCGAGCCGCCGCAAGAGGTCGGCGCGCGCCGCCGGCAACAGGTGATACCCGTCGAGTGTCCGGTCGGCGGACAGCGCGGCGAGCCGGGCCAGCCCCGCCTCCGGCCCGCGCGCCATCGCCTCCGCGACGGCGAGGTTGAGGCCGATCACCGGCGTCGGCCTCATCGCGTAGAGCCGCTGGTACAGCGCCTCGATCTGCGGCCAGTCGGTGTCGGCCGCCGTCGCCGCGCGCGCGTGCAAGGCCGCGATCGCCGCCTGCAGCGCGTACGGGCCGATCGCGCCGCGGGTGAGCGCCTGGTCGACGAGCGCGAGCCCCTCGGCGATCGCGGCCCGGTCCCAGCGCGAGCGGTCCTGCTCCTCGAGCAGCACGACGTCGCCGGCCTCGTCGGTGCGCGCCGGCCGCCGCGCGTCGGTCAAGAGCATCAGCGCGAGCAAGGCCGTCGCCTCGGTCCGCTCGTCGAGCACGCCGGCCAGCAGGCGGCCGAGCCGGATCGCCTCCGCGCACAGCTCGCGGCGGACGAGGTCGTCGCCGGCGCTCGCCGCGTAGCCCTCGTTGAAGATCAGGTACACGACCGCCAGCACCGCCTCGACCCGCTCCGGCAGCTCCGCCGCCGGCGGCACCCGGTACGGGATGCCCGCGTCGCGGATCTTCGCCTTCGTGCGCACCAGCCGCTGCGCCATCGTCGCCGCCGGCACCAGGAACGCGCGGGCGATCTCCTCGGTCGTCAGCCCGCCGAGCGTGCGGAGCGTGAGCGCGATCTGCGCCTCCAGCGACAGCGCCGGGTGGCAGCAGGTGAAGACCAGGCGGAGGGTGTCGTCGGGCACGGCGTGCAGCTCGTGATCGAGTCGGGCGGCGCGGAGCTCGAGGTCGGCGGCGATGGCCGGCGTCTTGTCGGCGAAGCGGGCCGCGCGGCGCAGCCCGTCGATGCCGCGGTTGCGCCCGGCGCGGATGAGCCACGCGCACGGCTCGTCGGGCACGCCGTCGCGCGGCCACTGATCGAGCGCGGCGACCACCGCGTCCTGCAGCGCGTCCTCGGCGCGGTCGAGGTCGCCGAGCGCGCGCGTCAGCGCGGCGAGCGCGCGCGGGCGCTCGTCGCGGACCACCCGCGCCACCCGATCGGCCTCGCTCACCGGCAGAGCTTACCTCGCGGCTCGCGGCCGGCGATGCACGCCGCTCGCCCTCACGTCGTCGGATAGACCCGGATCGGCCGCACCTCGATCGAGCCGTGGCGCGCGCTCGGGATGCGGGCCGCGAGCGCCAGCGCCTCGTCGAGGTCGGCCGCGTCGACGAGGTAGTAGCCGCCGAGCTGCTCGCGGGTCTCGGCGAACGGGCCGTCGGTGGTCAGCGTCTTGCCGTCGCGCACGCGCACGGTGGTCGCCTTCGACACCGGCTGCAGCGCGTCGCCGGCCTTGAACTGGCCGGTCGCCTTGATGGCGCGCGTGAAGTCGACGTAGTCCTGCGTGAAGGCGCTCCGCTGCTCGGGCGACATGGCGGCGGAGGTGGACTCGTTCTCGTAGATCAGGAGCAGGTATTGCATCGTCGGGTCCTGGTTCGGGTGGGCGACCGTACGTCGAACGAGCCGGGCGCGGATCGACAGCCAGGCCGCCGGCCGCGCGCTTTTTCAGGCGGGCAGGTCGCCGGCGAGGTGCGCCGTCAGCAGCGCGACGTAGCGGCCGTGGTCCGCCGCGGCGCAGCACTCGCGCGCCGAGTGCATCGACAGCATCGGCCCCCCGACATCGACGACCGCGAGGCCGACGCGCGCCGCCGTGATCGGCCCGATGGTCGAGCCGCAGCCGAGGTCGGTGCGGGTGACGAAGTCCTGCACCGCGACGTCGGCCCGGCGCGCGAGCCCGATCATCCGCGCGTAGCCGGGACCGGCGGTCGCGTAGCGCTGGTTCGCGTTGCTCTTGAGGACCGGGCCGGCGCCGAGCAGCGGCTTGTGGCGCGGCTCGTGGCGGTCGGCGTAGTTCGGGTGGGCGGCGTGCGCCATGTCGGCGGAGGCCATGAGGCCGGCGGCGATGCACGCGTGGTAGGCGCTGCGGTCACCGCCGAGCTCGGCGACGATCCGCTCGATCACGACCGCGAGCAGCGGGCCGCCGGCGCCCTCCGTCGAGCCGGAGCCGACCTCCTCGTGATCGAAGCAGGCGACGAGCGGCAGGACGTCGTCGGGGCCGCGGCGCGCGGCGTCGAGGAGCGCGGTGACGCCCGCGTGGCACGACGCCAGGTTGTCGAGGCGCGCGGCGAACACCAGCTCGTCGTGGGCGCCGCCGCGCCCGGGCGCCGCGAGGTCGTAGAGCGACAGGTCGTGGCCGACGATGTCGTCGGCGGGCACGCCGGCGGCGCCGGCGACCAGCTCGGTGAACGCGCGCGCCGGATCGTCGACGCCGGCGGCGAGGCCCCACACCGGCGCGAGGTGCTGCTGCGGGTTGAGCTTGAGGCCGTCGTCGTTGACCTTGCGATCGAGGTGGATCGCGAGCTGCGGCACGCGCGCGAGCGGCAGCGCGATCCGCAGCAGGTGGCCGCGGCCGTCGGCGGTGAAGACGGCGCCGGCGAGCCCGAGGTCGCGATCGAGCCACGAGTTGAGCAGCACGCCGCCGTAGATCTCGACGCCGAGCTGCAGGCAGCCCTCGGCGGCGTAGGCCGGGCGCGGCTTGAGGCGCAGGTGCGGCGAGTCGGTGTGGGCGCCGATCGCGAGCACGCCGCGCGGGCGCGTCGTCGACCGCAGGTGCCACGCGATCACCGTCGCGCCGCGGGTGACGTAGGCGCCGCCGGGCGCGAGGTCCCAGCGCGGCGCGGTCAGCTCCAGGCGCCGGTAGCCGGCGGCGTCGAGCGTCGCCGCGAGGGTGGCGGCGGCGTGGCGCGGTGACGGCGAGGCGTCGATGAAGCCGCACAGCGCGTCGGCGGCGTCGAGGGCCGCGTCGGTGCGATCCTTCATGGTCACGACCCGCGGTAGGTGGAGTAGCCGAACGGGCTGAGCAGCAGCGGGACGTGGTGGTGGGCGGCGCCGTCGCTGACGGTGAACTGGATCTCGACGACCGGGAAGAAGGCGGTGACCCCGCCCTTGGCGAAGTAGGTCGCGGTGTCGAAGCCGATCCGGTAGCGGCCGGGCTGGATCACGCCCGGCTTGGTCAGCGTGCGCAGCCGGCCGTCGTCGTCGGTGAAGCCGCTGCCGACCTCGCGCCAGGTCTCGCCCTCGAGGACGTCGAGCCAGACCGGGACGGCGCGGGCCGGGCGGCCGATGGCGGTGTCGAGCACGTGCGTCGTGATCATGATCGTCCTCCCGGCGCGGGTGCGCTCATCGTGCTTCTCCCAGGAGCTTGCGCAGGCGCAGGCGCGTGATCTTGGCCTGCTCCTCGGCGGCGATGCGGATCTCCGCGTCGCGGTCGTTGCCGAGGCGCGCCTTCAGGTCGGCGAGCATCTCCTCGGCGCTGCGGCCGGTCGCGCAGACGATGTAGATGAAGCCGTGCTGCTCGGCGTACGCGACGTTCGCCGCGGCGAGCGCGGCCTTCACGCCGGTCGACGCACCGGCGGCGCCGGCCTGCTCGCCGCCCGCCCACGCGCCGTGCGCGGCGGCCGGCGCCTCGCCGATCTTCGGGTGGGCCGCGAACGCCTCCAGCCAGGCGTCGAGGCCGAGGTGCCACCAGGTCCGCTCGCCGATGCGCAAGAGCGCCGCCGCGTCCTCGAACGGCCGGTGGCCGACCATCGCCTCGGCCCACGCGCGCGACCCGCAGCAGCGCAGGAACGCGGCGCGCGCCTCGTCGGCGTCGAGCCGGTTGAGCGTGTCGAGGCCGCCGTCGGCCGCCGCGGTCGGCGTGCCCCACGCCCGCAGCCGCGCGACCCCGCCGTCGGGGAAGACGCTCAGCCGCAGGTGGCTGATCGTCCCCACCCGGCGCAGCTCGTCCTCGAACAGGTGGCGCGTGTGCGGCTGCAGCGGGCTGCTCAGGATCGGCCGCCACACCGGCTCGCCGTCGGTGCTGGCGCCGGTCGCCAGCATCCCCTCGACGAGGCAGCGGCCGGGCGCGTTGCCCTTGAAGTGCGACGTGTCGACCTCGAGCCGCTCGACGACGCCGTTGTGGGCGAGCCGGACGAGCGCCCAGTCGTGGCCGGGCCCGCGCCGGCGCCGGGTCTCCCAGCCGTCGGCCATCGTCCTCGACGGGCCGGGCTTGATGAGGTTGTTGCGCGAGCCGAAGAACATGTCGCTGCAGCTCTCGACCCAGCCGCCGTGCTCGAGCGCGGCGAGGTCGACGAGGCCGTTCGTGCGCAGCCGGCTCCAGCGCGGCGCGACGACGCCGTGCACGCGCAGGCGGGCGACGCCGCCGTCGGGGAAGATGTTGAGCCGCAGGTGCGTGATGCGGCCGTCGTGCGCGATCGCGAAGCCGTTCTTCGCGTCGCCGGCGAGCGCGCTGCGCGGCAACAGCTCGAGCCAGCTCGCGTGGGCGAGCGCGGCGAGGTCGAGCGGATCGTCGAGCTCGCAGCCCTCGAGCGACGCCTCGGCCGGGAAGTTGCCGCGGAAGAAGGCGGTGTCGACGACGACGCCGCGGATCACGCCCGGCAGGCCGAGGCGGACGATGCACCAGTCGTACCCGGCCTCGCGGCGGCGGCGGGTCTCCCAGCCGTCCATCCACTTGCCGCGATCGGTGTAGAGGTGGTCCTTCCACACGGCGGGCGCCGCCTTGAGGAGGTTCTCCTTCTCGGCGAAGAACTCGTCGTTGCAGGACAGGGCGGCGCCGCCGACGTCCTCGCACGCGAGGTCGGGCAGGTCGAGGAACGCAGCTTCGTTGGACATCTTCCCTCGCGTGCGGTCAGAGGAGCTGGCCGCCGACGCCGTCGACGTCCTGGCCGTCGTAGACGCGGCGGCCGCGCAGGTAGGTGGCGTGGACGCGGCCGGTGAGCGTGACGCCGGCGTACGGGGTGACGGCGTGGCGGTGGCGGAGCGCGGCGGCGTCGACGGTCCAGGTCTCGTCGTCGGCGAACACGCACAGGTCCGCGTCGGCGCCGACCGCGATCGCGCCCTTGCGCCCGGCGAGCCCGGCGAGCCGCGCGGTCGCCGTGCACATCCAGCGGACGAGGTCGGGCAGGGCGTGGCCGCGCGCGCGCGCCTCGGTCCAGACCACCGGCAGCGCGAGCTGCAGCCCCGCGATGCCGCCCCACGCCGTCACGAAGTCGCCGGCGGGGAGCTGCTTCAGGGCCGGCGTGCACGGCGAGTGATCCGACGCGACCAGCTCGAGCACGCCGTCGGCGAGCGCCTGCCAGAGCAGCTCGCGGTTGGCCTCCTCGCGGATCGGCGGCGCGCACTTGTACGGCGTCGCGCCGTCGGGGATCGACTCGGCGGCGAACCGCAGGTAGTGCGGGCAGGTCTCGGCGGTGAGCGGCAGGCCGCGCGCGTGCGCGTCGCGCAGCAGCGGCAACGCGCTCGCCGCCGAGTGGTGGACGATGTGCGTGCGCGCGCGCGTCTCCGCGCACAGGCGCGAGACCAGCGCGATCGCCTGCTCCTCGGCGGCCGGCGGGCGCGACGCGAGGTAGGTCGCGTAGCGCCGCGGATCGGCGCCGCGCAGGCCGGCGGCGGCCTCGTCGATCGGCCCGGCGACCTCGGCGTGGACGAGCAAGGGCGACGCCAGCCGCGCGAGCTCCGCCATCGCCGGCCGCAGCTCCGGCTCGCCGACCCAGCCGAACTCGTCGACGCCCGACTCGACGAGGAAGCACTTGAAGCCGCGGATGCCGTCAAGGACCATGCCGGCCAGCTCGCCGAGGTTGCCCGGCACCACGCCGCCCCAGAAGCCGACGTCGACGGCGACCTGGCCGCGCGCCGCCTGCCGCTTGGCCGCCAGCGCCTCGCGCGTGGTCGTCGCCGGGATCGAGTTGAGCGGCATGTCGACGAGCGTCGTCGTGCCGCCGGCGGCGGCCGCGGCGGTCGCCGTCGCGAAGCCCTCCCACTCGGTGCGGCCCGGCTCGTTGAGGTGGACGTGGGTGTCGACGATGCCGGGCAGGATCGCGAGGTCGCCGTGGTCGGCGACGTCGGCCGGCGCGTCGTCCCAGGCGGTGATCGCCGCGATGCGGCCGCGCTCGACGTCGACGTGCACGGTCGCCGGCCGCACGCCGCCGTCGACGACGACGCGGCGCGAGCGCACCGCCTTCACGGTCGACCTCGCCGCGCCGCTCACTGGAGCTTCGCTCCCTGATCGATCCACGCGCCCAGCTCGCCGCGCTCCTGCTCGGTGATCTTCGTCTTGTTGAGGAACGGCATCGTCTTCGTCTGCACCGCGCGCTCCTTGATGCGCGCCGCCATCGCCGCGATGCGCTCGGGCGTATCGAACATGACGCCGAGCGGCGCCTCGTGGAACTGGTCGTCGGTGGGGTGCGCCGAGTGGCACGGCGTGCACCGCTTGACGATGATCTCCTGCGCGCGCGCGAAGCCGATCTGGTCGGTCACCACCACCGACGGCTTCTCCTGGATCGACGTCAGGAGCTTCATGCCGCCGATGCCGACCGCCGCCATCGCGAGCGCCGGCACGAGCCACGTCCGTCCGGCGTACCGGACGTTCATGAAGTGGCGGACGCCGGCGCCGGCGATCATCACCACGAACAGCACGTAGAAGCGCAGGTGGTGGCCGTACGTCCCCGGGAAGTGGTTCGAGATCATGATGAACAGGAGCGGGAACGTCAGGTAGTTGTTGTGGATCGAGCGCTGCTTCGCGCGCAGCGACAGGGTCGCGTCCTGCTCCTGGCCCGCCTTGGTCGCGGCGATCAGCGAGCGCTGCGACGGCAGGATCCGCATCCAGACGTTGCCGGTCATGATCGTGCCCATCAGCACGCCGGTCTCGATGTAGGCGGCGCGGCCGCTGAACAGGTGGGTGAACTCCCACGCGGCGCCGACGAGCAGCGCCATCGTCAGCACGGTCGCGACCGCGGGCGCGCGGCGGCCGAGCGTGATCCACAGCGTGTCGTAGATGGCCCAGCCGGCGACCAGCGCGCCCGCCGAGATCAGGATCGCCGTCGTCGGCGACAGCGCGCGCACGCTCGGATCGACGAGGAACGCCGCGCCGTTCATGTAGTAGACGATGACGAGCAGCGAGATGCCGGTCAGCCAGGTGATGCCGTTCTGCCACTTGAACCAGTGGAGCTGGTCGGGCAGCTCGCCGGGCTCGAGCAGCTTCTTCTCGACCTCGTAGAAGGCGCCCGAGTGGACCATGTAGATCTTGCCCTGCGACAGGCGGTGCGCCGGGTCGGCGGGCGGCGCGATCAGGTTGCGATCGAGCCAGTTGAACAGCATCGAGTTGCCGATCCACATGATGCCGGCGATCAGGTGGGCCCACCGGAACACGACGTCCAGCAGCTCGTTGAGACGCATCGCCGGCAGCATAACCCGACGCCCGAGCCGCTCTGGTATGGTGGCCGCCGATGTTCGACCGATGGTTCCTGGCGGGGGCCGCACCGGCGGTGGAGGCGGCGCTCGCCTCGATCCCGCCGGCGCGCGCGGGCGCCATCGCGGTCGTCGCGCACGGCCGGCTCGCCGCCGCGCTGGT
>DASZXE010000596.1:0-4349 GCA_035546475.1 Kofleriaceae bacterium | reverse complement strand
TCGAGCTGCGGCCGCCGCGCGTCCTCGAACGCGAGGCCGAGCCGCCGCGCCACCAGCGCGCGGAACCGTTCGACGTCGCCGGCCGTCAGCGGCGCGCCGCCCAGATCTTCCGTGCCGTCCCTCGCGCCGCCCCGCCGCGCGGGCGTCACCCGACCTCCGACGCCGGCGCGCCATCGTCGGGCAGCAGCCGCGCCGCGTTCAGGACCCGCAGCAGCTCGCCGTCGAGCCGCGCGATCGCCGCCAGCCGGTCGCCGCCTTCCGCGAAGAGCGGCGGCAGCTCACGCGCCGCCGGCAGCGCACGGACGCCGACGACCTCCTCGACGGCGAGCGCCACCCGCCGCCGGCCCGCGCGCGCGCTGACGAACCGGCGCCGCGCTCCGGCGGCCTCGTCGATCAGCATCGCGACGTCGACGACCGGCGTCGGCTCCCCGCGCACCATCGCCGCGCCGAGCACCGCCGCCGGCGCCCCCGCCACCGGCTCGACGGGCAGCGGCCGCATCGTCTCGACGACATGCTCGAGCGGCAGCGCGCACAACCTTCCCGCCGCGCGGAAGACGAGCGCGAGCCGCCCTTCCGCCGCCGGGCGCAAGGCTTGCGCGTCGCGGGGCATCATCCTCCGTATGATACCCGTGCTCCTCGCGGCGCGACGTCTCCGGACCTCGCCCGGCTCGGGTGATCACCCACCGCGGCTCCCGCGCCCACCTCGCCCGCTCCGCCGACGCTTCTTCACCCGCCTCAGCCCAGCTTGAACCCTCCGTCGACGTTCCACACCTGTCCCGTGACGTAGCTGGCGTCCTCCGACGCGAGGAACGCGATCACGCGCCCGACCTCCTCGGCGCGCCCCGGCCGCGCCATCAGGATCCGCCGTTCGATCTCCTCGCGCGCGAGCCCGAGCACCTCCGCGCTCATCTCCGTCTCGATGACGCCGGGCGCCACCGCATTGACGCGGACGTTCCGCGGCGCCAGCTCCACCGCGAGCGCGCGCACGACGCTCTCGATCGCGCCCTTCGACGCCGCGTAGTTGCTCTGTCCGCGCCCCGGACGCTGCGCGGCCACCGACGACACCGCGACGATCGCGCCGCGCCGCTGCCGCACGAAGATCCGCGACGCCGCCCGGCACACGTTGACCACGCCGCCGAGGTTGACCGCCATCACCGCGTCGAAGTCCTCCGGCACCGACGCGCCGAGCAGCGTGTCGCGCGTGATCCCCGCCGCGCACACCACCGCATCGAGCCCGCCCAGCTCGTCGGCGGCCCGTGCGACGAGCGCTCCCGCCGCCTTCGCATCCGCCACATCCGCCCCGATCGCCACGGCCAGGCCTCCCGCCGCGCGCACCGCCTCGACCGCCTCCTGCGCCGCCTCTCCCCGCTCGCGATACCCGATCGCCACCGTCCACCCGCGCCGTCCCAGCTCCACCGCCGCCGCCCTCCCGATCCCCCGCGACCCTCCCGTCACGAGCGCACACGAAGCCCTCGAAGCCTGCATCGCCCGATCGTACACGCCCTCGCCACGCCCTCGCCCTCATGCCGTCACCGGCGCCGCCTCCTGCGGAGCACCCGCGGGCGCTGAGCGCGGGACCTTCTTGTAGACGTTGGCACCGGCGAGGTCGGAGACCTCGATCGCGAACGGCAGCGTGTGACGCCAGCCGTCGAGCAGGCCGACGAACGCGCGGGCGCGACGCGGGCCGCCGACCATGCCCATCAGCTCGCCCTCGTGCAACGTGCCGTGGCCGTCGAGGTACAGCAACGCCGCGCGGAACAGCTCGTCGGAGATGTCCCGCGCCCAGGGCGGCAGCGCCGCGACCGGCTCCGACGTGGCGACCGGCCCCGACGCGGCCGCGCGGTCGTCGACCGCCCCCTCGTCATCGACCGGCGTGGCGCTGCGGCTCGCGTCCGGACGGCGGCCCGGCACCGGGATCGGGTTCGTCACGCCGGTGGGACCGAGCGGCCGGGCCATCGCCTCGCGGTGGCGCACGTAGACGTCGCCGGTGACGGCGCCGCGGCAGCCGGGTACCTGCGCCTCGAGCTCCGCCAGCACTTCGACGCCGCGCCGGAGCCAGCTCGCGGCCGAGACGGTCACCACCTTCCAGCCGCGCTGGCGAAGGACCCCGGGGCGGTGGACGTGGAGGTCGAACGGATCGGCGCCACCGGTGCCATCCTCGAGCAGCACGGCCAGCGCGAAGCGGGTGGGGTCCGCCGGATCGAGCAGCGCGATCGGGATGCGGAAGCCGGACGCGCCGACGTCGAGCTCGTACGGGATGCCGGCGGCCTCGAGCGCGAGCGCGAGCTGGGTCTGCAGAGGCGTGAAGCCGTCGACGGGCAGCCGGTGCCGGCCGGCCGCCTCGACCCGCGCGTGGCTGCGCACCAGCTCGAGCACGCGCGCCGCCTCGAGTCGGCGGCCGTGGTGGTGATGGTGGGCGAACTCGAGGAAGTGCTTGAACAGGCGCGGGCCCTCGTTCCGCGAGCTGCTGACCGTGAGCTGTCCCGGCTCGAACGACGACACGAGGTAGCAGGCCAGGCGCGCGCGAGAGATGGCGACGTTGAGGCGCCGCTCGCCGCCGCGCTGGCCCAGCGGGCCGAAGCGCGCGGGCACGTAGACCTCGCCGGTGGCGGCGCCGCCACGGAAGCGCGCCTGGGGCGCGTGGCCGAGCGAGAAGACGATCACGTCGCGCTCGTCGCCCTGGACCTGCTCGAGGTTGCGGACGAACGGACGCTCGTCGAGCGGCAGCGCGGACGCATCGGTCCACCGCGCGGCGAACTGCTCGTCGGCGGCGCGGCGGGCGTCGATCGCGTCGAGCACCGCCTTGCGCTGGCGGAGGTTGAAGGTGACGACGCCGATCGACGGCCTTGGGCTGCGCGCGAGCAGCTCGTCGACGACGTCGACGACCCGCGTCGCCTCGGCCGTGTTCTCGCCGCCCTGGTAGGTGCCGCCGGTGACCGGCACCCAGTGCAGCGCACTCGGCGCGGCGGTGCCGGCGGTCGACGGGATCGTCAGCAGCTCGCCCTGGTACATCGCGTGGTTGGAGAACGCGATCAGCGCCTCGTCGCGGCAGCGGTAGTGCCAGGCGAGCCCGGTGTGGGCGACCCGCGGGCGCGCCAGCGACAGCAACGACTCGGCGGTGAGCAGGTCGCGCAGGGTGTCGTGGCGCTCGTCGGCCTCGACGCCGCCGGCGAGGCTCTCGTCCTCGTCGACACCGCCGAGCGCGAAGTACGATGACGGCGGCATCTGCTTCTCGTCGCCGGCGATCACGACGCGGCGCGCGCGCAGCAGGACCGGCAGGCCGGCCTCGACCGTGCACTGCGACGCCTCGTCGAAGACGACCAGGTCGAACAGGGCCTGGCGCGGAAACAGGATCGCCATCGTCTCCGGCGACAGCAGCCACACCGGCGTGACGTCGAGCAGACCGATCGGGGCGAAGCGGCGCACGAACGTCCGCAGCGGCATCAGCAGGCGCTGCTTGCGCGCCTCCTTGAGCAGGTCCTCGCGGGCCTTCTGCGCCGGCGTGCGGCGGGCGTGCTTGGCGGCGGCCTCGACTTCGAGCAGCTCCGCGCGATCGAGGCGGGCGAGCGTGCGCTCGATCTCCAGCTCGCGGCGCTCGGTCTCGAGCTCGCGCAGGCGCGCGGCGAGGCGATCGATCTCGCGGTCGTCGGCGCCGTGACCGAGGCCGGCCAGCACCGGCTGCTCGTGCTCGAGGCGCGCGACCCAGCCGGCAGCCCAGGCCCCGAGCACGGCGCTGCGCCAGCCGGAGGCCGGTCGATCGGCGCACGCGGCGGCGACGGCGGCGAGCAGCTCACCGGCCGCGGGCAGCGCCGCGCCTGCGCGGACGAGCAAGCCGTCGGCCTCGGCGACCCGCGCGGCGTCGCGGCGCCAGGCCGCGAGCAGCTCGCCGAGCTCCGCCGCCGACGGCAGCACGGCGAGACCGGGGAACCAGGGCGCCAGGGCGGCGGCCGCGTCTCGCAGGGCGTCACGCGCGGCGAGCATCGCCAGCCGGTCGTCGACCCGCCGATCCCACGCGGCGAGCGAGGCCGCCGTCTGCGGCCCCTCGGGCAGCCACGCCCCGATCGCCGCCAGCGCGGGGCGGGCGGCGGCCAGCCCGCGCAGGCTGTCGGCCATCGACGCGACGCGCTCGATCGCCGGCGCGAGCTCGCCGGCGTGCGCGGGCACCAGGTGGGCGAGGCCCAGGCGCGCGAAGACGTCGCCGATCGTCTTCCACGCCCGGCTGGCGGCGAGCCGATCGCGGATCGCGTCGATCAGGTCCGGCGTGAGCGGGTCGCCGGCGCGCTCCGGCCAGCGCTCGGTCAGCTCGGTGCGCACTCGCTGCCGCGCGCGCCGCCACGCGCCGATGAAGA
>DASZXE010000595.1:0-12834 GCA_035546475.1 Kofleriaceae bacterium | reverse complement strand
CGAGCCGATGGAGGAGGGCGGCCGGCTGAAGACGCGCATCGTCGTCGGCATCGGCGCCGCGCAGGGCGCGACCGACGGCGCGACCTTCCAGCTCTGCGGCCCCGACGGCAAGCCGTACGGCGCCGGCGAGCTGGTCGTCCTCGAGCGCCAGCGCATCACGACCGCGCTCGGCAGCCACTTCGCCGAGGAGACCATCCCGCACGACGCGCGCGTGCTCGTCACGCTGCCCGCCGCCGGGCCGGAGCTCCAGCCCGACGGCTCGATCGGCCCCGCCGATCCCGCCGACGCCTCCCGCCTCGAGGCCTGAAGGCTCCGCGCGCAGCTCGCCCGGGTTGTTCCGCGTCGAGCTCGGGCCGGGGGCCTCCCCGAGGCCGATCGATCGAACGAGAGCGTGGGCCCTGGCCAACCCTCCCATCGATCGCCGTAGCGCCATCGCGCCATCGCGCATCGCGCATCGCGCATCGCGCCGGCCGCGTCGCCGGCCACCCGCGCTACTGCGCGATCGTCGCGCTCGCCGTCCGCACGCCGCCCTTCAGGTCGCGCGCCCGCTGGATGAGCCCGACCAGCTCCTTGCGGTCGGGATCGCCCGCGGCCGCGTCCTTCGCGATCGTCTGGATCTGCGCCAGATCCCAGTGCTCGGCGTCCTCGGAGCCGCGCAGCACGTCGGCGAACGCCGCCACCGCGAACGCGAACCGCAGGTCGTCGGAGCCGGCCGCGAACGACGGCGCGATCGCGCCGCTCGCGAACGAGAACGCCTGCTCGCTCGCCTTCGTCCCCTTCGGCTGCTTCGCGCGCACCCGCACCGTCAGGAGCGAGTCGGACGGCGTCTTGTCGGCCGCGATCGCCCGGTGCAGCTCGACCTCGTAGAGCGCCGTCACCTGGTGGCCGGCGCCGATCTCGCCGGCGTCGACCGCGTCGTTGCGGAAGTCGGCATCCGCGACGTCGCGGTTCTCGTAGCCGATCAGCCGGTAGCGCGACACCATCGCCGGATCGAAGTCGACCTGCAGCTTCACGTCCTGCGCCACCACCTCGAGCGTCGAGCCGAGCTGCTGCTGGAACACCCGCTTCGCCTGCGAGAGGCCGTCGATGTAGAAGCTGTTGCCGTTGCCCTTGTCGGCGAGCTGCTCCATCGTCTCGTCCTTGTAGTTGCCCATGCCGAAGCCGATCGTCGACAGGGTGACGCCCTCCTTCACCTTGCTGCTGATCGTCGCGAGGATCTCCTCGTGCGACGTGTTGCCGACGTTGGCGTCGCCGTCGGACAGCACGATCACGCGGCTCTCGACGCCCGAGCCCAGCCCCTTCATCGCCTGCTGGTAGGCGAGGTCGATGCCCGACGCCATCGCGGTCGAGCCACCGGCGGTGAGCTCCTCGATCGCCGCCTCGATCTCGGCCTTGTGCTCGAGGCCGGTCGCCGGCAGCACGAGCCGCGTCGCGCCGGCGTAGGTGACGAGCGCGACGGTGTCGCCGTCCTTCAGGTTGTCGACGAGGATGCGGAGCGAGCGCTTGGCGAGCTCGAGCTTGTCGGGCGACTGCATCGAGCCGGAGACGTCGACGAGGAAGACCAGCCGCATCGGCTTGCGCTCGGCGATGCTCTTCGCCTTGGTGGTGACGCCGACGCGCACGATCTCGCGGCCGCTGTTGAACGGCGACGGCGCGGCGTCGATGTGGACGGCGAACGGCTGGCCGTCGGCCGGCGGCGCGTAGCCGTAGTGGAAGTAGTTGACGAACTCCTCGACCCGGACGGCGGCGGTCGGCGGCAGCGCGCCCTCGGTCAGCTTGCGGCGCGCGATCGTGTAGCTCGCGGTGTCGACGTCGGCGGCGAAGGTCGACAGGTGGTCCTTCGCGGTGTCGGTCCACGCGTTGGTGCCGTAGTCCTTGTAGCTCTCGGTCGAGACCGGATCGTGCGCCGCGAGGGCGTAGTTGCCTCGGGTTCCGCTCGTGGCGCCCATGCGGCCGTAGCCGACGCCGTAGCCGGCGCCGATGCCGCTCGCGCCGCCGAGGTCGCCGACGACGCCCTGGGCGCGCTGGGCGTGGGCGAGCGGCACGATGGTGCCCGGCGGGGGCGGCGGCATCGGTACGGTCGGCGCGAGGGCCGGCTTGGCCGGTGCGTTCGTGTCGGCGGTGGCGGCGGTCTGGCTGACGATCGACGACGTCGGCGTCGGCGTCGGCGTCGGCGTCGAGGCCGCGCTGCCCGAACCTCCGACGTCGACCGCGTTCGCCGCGCTGCCGCTCCCCGTCGCGCTGCCGCCGGTGGGCACCGCGACCGGGCTCTCCCGGCGCCCGGCCGGCGCCTGCGCCGACCTCGAGGAGCATCCGCCGAGGGCGGTCTGGGCGAGAGCACAGAGGAGCAGCGAGCGGGCGAGCGAGCGAGCGACGGTGCGACGAAGCATGACGGCCTCCAGGTTGGTGCCTCCTGCCAACGCGCGCCCGCGGCCCGAGGTCTGTCCTTCCTCGTCGAGAAATCGTCGGCGATGCGTGACACGCGCGGGGCCAAGGATTCGCGCGGCCCGGGTGTCGAATCCGGGAACCAGGCCGCGCCGGCGCTGTCGAACCGCTACGGCGTGATCGTGACGGTGAGCGTCATCGGCTTGCCGCGCCGGAGGATGCCGACGTCGACGCGGGTGGCGGTGCGCAGCGCGGTGTAGGCGTCGAGCGCGCGGTCGAGGTTGTCGAGGCCGAGGCCGTTCAGCGACACGACGATGTCGCCGTTGACGAGGCCGATGCGCGCGTAGGCGCCGCCGGGCCGGATCGCGTAGAGCTTGAAGCCGTCGAGCTTGCCGCCGGTGACCGCCGGCAGGACGCGCGCGCCGCGGGCCATCACGCCCGGGTTGGCGAGCGCCTGATCGACGACGGCGCGCGGCACCTCGCTGTGGGTCTCGTCGACCTTGCGGATGCCGGCGGCGATCTTGTCGGCCTCGCGGTCGGCGTCGACCGGGATCGCGACCTCGGGCGCCGCGCCGTCGCTGCCGTCCTCCTCGCCGGCGGCGACGACGTCCGGGCAGCTCCGCGGCATGCCGGGACCGAGCGTCACCGTGAACGTGCGGTCCTTGCGCTTCACCTTCAGGCCCGCCGCCTCGAGGCTGGCGACGAACAGCTTGATCGCCTGCTTCGGCGTCAGCGGCGCCGGCGCGATGATCTGCACCCGCGTCGCGTGCTTGGCGACGTCGGGCGCGATGACGACGCTCTCGCAGGTGAAGCCGGCGACCCAGGTCGCAAGCTCGGCGACCGAGACGTCCGGCCGGAAGCTGACCGTCAGCTTCGCGGACGCGGGCGCGGGCGAGCACGCGTAGCCGGTCACGTCGTCGTCGGCGGAGGCCGCGGGGACGGCGGCCAGCGCGGCCGCGAGGGCGAGCGCGAGGCTCGCCGCCGCGCGCGGGGAGGGCAGGGTCATGCGCGAGAACGTAACACCCGCGCGGAGGCGGGGCCCGTTCTCGCCTCCGTCGAGCCGCCGGCGCGCGCCGGTCGCGCATCGGTCGCGCTCGGTCGCAGATCAGTCGTGCGCCATCGCCGCGCGCTCACCCTCGCTCGGCGCGCGCAGCCAGTCGCCCCAGCCCGCCGCCTCGCGCATGCCCGCGCCGCGGACCTCGACCTGCGCGCTCCACGTCCGGTCACCGACGGTGGCGTCGACCTGCACGGTGCCGGCCGCGTCGGTGTGCAGCTCGACGCACGACCCGTACGGCTGCTCCGCCAGCGGCGTCGCCGGGCCGGTGACCCGGTACCGGCGCGGCACGCCGATCACGACCGTGTCGTCGTCGGTGGTGTCGGCGCGCGGCCCGCGCTGCCACGCGGTGAAGCAGACCGTGAGCGTGCCGCCGATGCCGGCGTCGGCGGGCGCCGACGCCTCCAGCTCGTCGAAGCTCTCGACGACCGGGAAGGTCACCGCCTGGCCGGCGAGGTGACCGGCGTCGACCGCGAGCGCGACCACGCCCGCCGACGGGAAGCCGAGCTGGAACGAGTCCCACGCCGTGCGCGTCGACGGCACCGGGCTGCGCACGGTGAGGCCCTCGTCGACGACCGGCTGGCCGGCGGCGTCGGTGAGCACCAGCGAGACCGTCGCCTGGCCGCCGGCGAACGCCGCCCAGCGCGGCGGGTCGAACGACGGGTACGCGGTCGCGTAGGCCGGCGCCGCGCGCACGCTCGCGACCTCCGCGCTGTCGATCGCGAGCCGGTCGTAGAGGAGGCCGTCGAGATCGAGGATGCGCAGGTAGCCGGTCGCCGCCGACGACGCGCCGACGACGACCAGGTCGTCGCCCTGGCCGGCGACCGCGTGCGCGCGGTTGGTGACCTTCGCCGTGAACGGCAGGTCGAACGCGAGGTGCGTGTCGGGATCGGTGAGGCGGAAGGTCTGGCGGCCGCCGGCGGCGATCGTGTGCGCGGTCAGCGCCGGCCAGGTGCCGAGCGGGGCGCCCTCGAACAGGAGGCCCGAAGGCGTCGCGTCGGAGCAGGTCTCGCCGGCGGGGCAGCGGCCGCCGGTGCCGGCGCGCTCGCCCTCCTCGGTCGAGGCGACCAGCGCGAGGGCGGCGACGCCGACGGCGCCGAGCCGGGCGAGCTGGACGAGGGCACGGGCAGGCGAGCCGGCGAGCTTCATGCCCGTGTGCGTGAAGCACGGGTCGGGCCACCTGCGTTCCAGCCGCATCGCGGGCTTGGCCGCCCCCCGCACGACCACCGCCGGTCCGGCCGCGGCATCGATGTCGCGATCCGCGCCACCGCCGCCGCGCGCCTACAGGACGAGCTGGAGCTGGCTGCGGAGCTGGAAGTCGTTGGTGTCGACGCCGGTCGTCTGCACGACGCCCGCGTCGACCATCAGCTTCAGCTTGTGGCCCTGGAACAGCCAGTCGAGCCCGCCGAGGATCTCGCGCTTCTTCTCGTCGCCGTCGGGCACCTGCGCGAACCGCGCCGCCGCGAGCACCGTCTTCGGCGTCAGCATGTAGCTCGCCTGCCCGTAGAAGCCGGTGGCGAGGTCGGCCTGGCCGTCCTTCACCAGCACCAGCCCGCCGGTCAGCGAGAAGCCCCAGGCCTTCAGCATCCCGTCGAGCGCGACGGTGTGCTGGAGCTGCAGGTCGCCGTTCGCGTCCTTGTCGAGGTCGCGCGGGTTGAGCCGGTAGCTCACCGCCACCGCGAGCCGCAGCGGACCGCCCTCGAGGTCGCCCTCGCTGTAGCCCTTGATGTGGCCGTGGTTCCAGCCGACGTGCGCCACGATCGCGGGGCCCCAGTCGGTCGGCACGTTGCTCGGCAGGCCGGTCGTGCAGATCTGCGGGTCGGCCGGCGTCGCGCCGGGCACGCAGGTCGTCTTCTGCGTCGGCTTGTCGGTGCCGGCGTTGAACACGCCGAGCGCCCACTCGACGCCCTCCGGCGACTTCTCGTAGTCGTTGTGGAGCGCGACGCCCTGATCGCGGCCGGCGCCGGAGAAGTCGTTCTCCAGCGACCGCTCGACCAGCTCGCTCGAGAAGTCCGACACCATCTCCTGCCGGTTGAACGGCTTCTTCCACTGGCCCGCGCGCAGGTGCAGCCCGGGCGAGAACGCATGATCGACGAACGCGTCCTTCAGGATCGCGAAGCCGCGGTTCGCCATGTCGAACTCGAGCTTGAACGTGTTCGCCTCGCCGTAGGCGTGGCCGTCGAGCTGGAGGCGGAGGCGGTTGACGGCGAACCGCGCCTGCAACTCCGCCATGTCGACGTCGGGCCGCACGAGGTCGAAGCGGAACTGGCTGCGCAGCCCGAGCTTCAGCTCGAACGCGTGGTCCGCCGTCTCGAGCGCGAAGCCGCCGTCGTAGGTCACCGAGGCGGCGCGCCCCGCGGCCGGCGCCGGCGGTTCGGGCGGCGGCTCGGCGACCGGCGCCTCCGCGGTCACCGGGGCGCTGTCCGGCGGCAGCCCGTCGGGCGTCGGCTGCGCGTGGCCGAGGGCGGGCGCGGCCAGCAAGGATGACGCGATCGTCGCAAGTGCGAGGCGGTCCGGCTTCATCAAGGTGGCAGCCTCGCTGCCGCCTGTGACACCCGCGTGACGCGGCTGAAAACTGTTTCAACCTCGTCACGCGAAGGAGCAGATCCGCAACACGCGGGCCTCGCCCGGGGCCTCACCCGAACTTGCCGGTGATGTAGTCCTCCGTCCGCCGGTCGCGCGGCTGGGTGAACAGCCGGCCGGTCGGCCCGAACTCGATCAGCTCGCCGGCCAGGAAGAAGCCGGTGCGGTTCGACACCCGCGACGCCTGCTGCATGTTGTGGGTGACGATGACGATCGTGTAGTCGCGCCGCAGGTCGTGCAGCAGGTCCTCGATGCGCGCGGTCGCGATCGGATCGAGCGCGGAGCACGGCTCGTCCATCAGCACCACCTCCGGATCGACCGCGAGCGTGCGCGCGATGCAGAGCCGCTGCTGCTGACCGCCCGACAGGCTGGTGCCGGGCCGGTCGAGGCCGTCCTTCACCTCGTCCCACAGGGCCGCCTGCCGCAGCGCGTGCTCGGCGATCTCGTCGGCGCGCCGGCGGTCGAGCCGGCCGGTCAGCCGCAGGCCGGCGACCACGTTCTCGCGGATCGACATCGCCGGGAACGGGTTTGGCTTCTGGAAGACCATGCCGACCCGCCGGCGGAGCAGCACCGGATCGACGCCGGCGCCGTAGACGTCGACGTCGTCGAGCATCACCTTGCCCTCGGCGCGCGCCGACACCACCAGCTCGTGCATCCGGTTGAGGCAGCGGATGAACGTCGACTTGCCGCAGCCCGACGGACCGATGATCGCCGTGACCTCGCGCGCGGCGATCGTGAGGTCGATGCCGCGCAGCACCTCGTGGGCGCCGAACCAGGCGCGCAGCCCCTCGACGACGAACTTGCCGGCCGGCCGCGCCTCCGCGGCCGTCGGTCGCTCCGGCTCGCCGGGCTGCATCGCGGCCCGGTGTACCACGGCGGTGCCCGCCGCCACGGCTACTGCATCCTCCGCTGGTAGCGGTTGCGCAGCACGATCGCGATCGAGTTCAGCACCAGCAGCACGATCAGCAGCACGACGATGCCGGCGGCGGCGTCGACCAGGAACTCGCGCTGCGGCATCGACGTCCAGTTGAAGATCTGCATCGGCAGCGCGGTGTACGCGGAGTCCAGCCCGTCGGGCGCGAACGCGATGTACGCCACCGCGCCGACCAGCACGAGCGGCGCGGTCTCGCCGATCGCGCGCGACACCGCCAGGATCGAGCCGGTCAGGATCCCCGGCATCGCCAGCGGCAGCACGATGCGGCGGGTCGTCTGCCAGCGGGTGGCGCCGAGCGCGAGCGCCGCCTCGCGCAGCGAGTCCTTCACCGTGCGCAGCGCCTCGCGCGACGACATGATCACGACCGGCAGCACCAGGATCGCGAGCGTGAGCGCGCCGGCCAGCACCGTCTCGCCGAGCGCGAGCGCGCGCACGAACAGGCCGAGCCCGAGGAGGCCGTAGATGATCGACGGCACGCCGGCCAGGTTCGCGATCGCGACCTCGAGCACCGACGCCAGCCGGCTGCGGTTGCCGTACTCCTCGAGGTAGACGGCGGCGCCGATGCCGATCGGCAGCGAGACGACCGCGGTCAGGACGATCAGCCACAGGCTGCCCATCAGCGCCGGGTAGATGCCGGCGCGCCCGGCCATCCGCGACGGCGGCGACGTCAGGAAGGCCCAGTCGATGCGGCCGAGGCCGGTCGCCGCGACGTCGGCGAGCAGCCAGGCGAGGATCGCGAGCGGCGCGTACGCCGCGATCGCGCACAGCGTGCGGAACGCGAGCTCGGCGATCCGGCCCTTGCGGCGCCCGGTGAGGCTGACGGTCTCGATCGCGTCCCGCATGTCGTTCGCGCGCCCCGGCCCTCAGGCCCTCGCCTGGGCCCGCAGGTGGCGGGCGAGGCGGTAGCTGAGGAGGTTCATCAGCAGCGTCATCACGAACAGGGTCAGGCCGACCGCGAAGATCGTCTGGTACTCGAACGTCCCCGACGGGGTGTCGCCCTTGGAGACGTTGACGATGTAGGTCGTCATCGTCTCGGCCGGCTCGCGCGGGTCGAACGTGAAGCTCGCCTGCTGGCCGGCGGCGATCGCGACGATCATCGTCTCGCCGATCGCGCGCGACACCGCCAGCGTCATCGACGCGGCGATGCCCGACCACGCCGACGGCACGATCACGCGGACGATCGTCGGCAGCTTGCCGGCGCCGAGCGCGTACGCCGCCTCGCGGGTCGTCTCGGGGACCGCGAAGATCGCGTCCTCCGACAGCGACGACACCATCGGGATGATCATGATGCCCATCACCAGGCCGGGCGACAGCGCGTTCGAGCCGGCCAGCCCCGGCACCACGCCCTGCAGCGCGGGCGTCACCACGGTGAGCGCGAAGTAGCCGTAGACGATCGTCGGCACGCCGGCCAGCACCTCGAGCGCCGGCTTGAGCACGCGGCGGGTGCGCGGGGCGGCGAACTCGGCCAGGTAGATCGCGGCGAGCACGCCGAACGGCAGCGCGACGACCATCGCGATCGCGGCGGTCACCAGCGTGCCGGCGACCAGCGGCCACACGCCGAAGTGCCGGTTGTCGGCGAACAGCGGCGTCCACTGGGTGTCGCCGAAGAAGCGAGAGATCGGGACGACGCGGAAGAACTCGATCGCCTCGAACAGCAGCACGGCGACGATGCCGACGGTGACCAGCACCGACACCAGGCTGCACGAAGCGAGCAGGGCCTCGAGGACGCGCTCGCCGGGCCCCGAGGCGCGGCGGTCCCTCACGTGCCTGCTTGCTCGCTCGACAGGAGCTGCTCGAGCGTCACGCCGACCCGCGAGCCGCCGGCGAACACCGAGCCGGTGCGCCGCGCGTCGTAGCGCTTGCGGGCGAGGGCGCCGACCTCGGCGGGCAAGGCGACGTAGCCGACCGCGGGCGCCAGCGTCGACGCATGATCGAGGTAGTAGGAGACGACGCGCTCGACCTCGGGGCGCTCCAGCGCGGCGACCGACGCGTAGATGAAGATCGGCCGGGCCAGCGGCTGGTAGCTGCCGTCGGTGACGCTGGCGGCCGACGGCGCGATCGGCCCGGTGCCGTCGTCGTCGCGGCCGTCGTCGATCGGCACCAGCTTCAGCTTGTCCTGGTTCTCGACGAAGTAGGCGAGGCCGAAGAAGCCGAGCGCGTCCTCGTCGGCGGCGACGCCGGTGACGAGCGTGTTGTCGTCCTCGCTCTGCGTGTAGTCGCCGCGGCTCGAGTGCTCCTTGCCGACGACCGCCGCGGTGAAGTAGTCGTACGTGCCGGAGTCGACGCCGGCGCCGAACAGCCGCAGCGGCCGGTCGGGGAAGCCGTCGCGCACCTGCGACCAGCGGGTGATCGTCCCCTGCGCCTCCGGCTGCCAGATCCGCCGCAGCTCGTCGACGGTCAGGTGGTCGACCCAGGTGTCCTTGCGGTTGACCACCACCGCGATGCCGTCGTAGGCGACCGGCAGCTCGAGCCAGCGGACGCCGTGGCGCTCGCACTCGGCGGCCTCGGTCGCCTTGATCGGCCGCGACGCGCCGTTCACGTCGAGCTCGCCGCGGCAGAACTTCTTGAAGCCGCCGCCGGTGCCCGACGCGCCGACCGTCACCTGCGCCTGGTGCGAACGGGTCAGGTCCTCGGCCACCGCCTGGCTGATGAGGAAGACGGTGCTCGAGCCGTCGATGCGCACCGGCCGCCCGGCGCCGCGGTGGCTCGTGCAGCCGGAGGCGGCCACCAGCGCGGGCACCAGGGCGGCCACCAGCGCGGCCACCGCGGCCGCGGTCCGCACCGTCGAGAGAGTCATGGCGCCGCCATCGTGGGAACCGTCGGTGACGGGACGGTAACGCGGTTGCGACAGCTTGGGGGCAGGACCGGTTGCGCCGGCGCCGGCCTGCCCCGACGGGCCGCTACTCGCCGCCGGTGGCGGTCATGTAGATGGCGCCCTGCTCGCCGACCGCCCAGCCGTGCACGGCGTCACGGAAGTGGATGCGGTAGAGCCAGGGGAGCTGGCCGTACATCGGCGGGTTCTGCGTCGTCCAGGTGTCGCCGCCGTCGGTGGTGTGCTCGATCTGGCCGGCGACGCCGCACGTCCAGCCGCGGCTGCCGTCGAGGAAGTCGACGCCGATGCTGCCGAAGTCGGCGTCGCCGGGCGGCAGCTCGGTCCACGTCGAGCCGTCGGTGGTGCGCAGCCGGTAGTCGCCCTGCCCGGACAGGCTCACCTCGCCGACCGCCCACGCCCTGGTCGGCTCGGTGCGGTCGAGGTCGAACAGGTAGTTGCCGTGGTGGGTCGCCTGGTACTCCTGCGTCCAGGTCACGCCGCCGTCGGTGGTGCCGTAGATGACCGAGTGGCGGTCGCCGCCGTCGGCGGGGATGTCGCCGGCGATCCAGCCGTGGGTCTGGTCGGCGAACGTCACCGACGTGAACGAGCCGCCGTCGACGCCGGTCGGCTGCGGGAGCCAGGTGACACCGCCGTCGTCGGAGCGCTGGACGACGTTGCTGCCGTCGACCGCCCACACCGTCTCGCCGTCGTGCGCGAGGTCGTAGACGTCGTTGGTGGTGCCGATCGTCTGCCGGGTCCAGGTGCCGCCGCTGTCGTCGCTGGTGAGGATCGTGCCGGCGTCGCCGGCGATCACGCCGTGGGCCGGGTGGGTGAAGATGATCGCGTTGAGGTCGGTGGTGTCGCCCGGCTGCGGATCGTGGCGCGACCAGGTCTGGCCCTCGTCGGTGCTGACCAGCAGCACGCCGCCGTCGCCGACGACCCAGACCGGGCCGCTGCTGGTGACGTCCTCGAGCGTCGAGGTGACGCCGCTGTCGACGCGCGTCCAGCCGCCCTTCGGGGTCAGCGCGAGGTCGAAGACCGAGTCCGACGACGTCGTCGCGGTGTTGTGGACCTCGACCGCGATCGTGTTGATGCCCGGGTGGAGCAGCGGGATCGCGTAGCTCCAGTCGAACGTGTGATAGGTGTCGTACGCCTCGTGGTCCCAGCCGCGCGTGCTGGCGGTGATCGTGCCCGACGGCATCGACGCGCGCCCGACCTCGGTGCCGTTGATGTAGGCGACGAAGCCGTCGTCGTACATCACGTCGGCGGTGAGCGCGTGCACCGCGCCGTCGACGGTGAAGTCGTGGCGGTAGTAGGTCGTGAGCTGGCCGGGCGCGAGCTCGGTCGACAGGTATGTCTCGCCGTAGCCGATCGGGCCCGGGCCCTGCTGCCAGTTGGCGACGTCGGCGCCCGGCAGCTTCCAGTTGGCCGGCGGCGCGGCGGGCGAGTCCCAGAAGGTCCACATCTCGCCCTTCTGGATGCGGCCCTGGTCGACGAGGTCGAGGCTGCCCTCCATCCAGATCACCAGCTCGGCGTCCATGACGAGGTCGCTCGACGTCGCGCTGTCCTGGTGGACCTCGATCGCGAGCGTGTTGGTGCCGTCGACGACGTTCGGGATCTGCGCCGAGATGTCGAACGTGGTGTAGGCGTTGTTCGCCTCGTGGGGGCTGGCGAGCGTGTTGTACGTGATGGTGCCGCCGGGCATGTACGCGCGGCCGCCCTCGTGGCCGTTCAGGTAGAAGACGAAGCCGTCGTCGTACATGACGCGCAGGTACATCTTGACGATGCGCCCGCTGTTCTTGACGAACGGCGTGCGGAAGTAGGTCGTCGGGTGCTTGTGGTTGGGATCGCGGCCGTACGAGACGGTCGTCGTCAGGTAGGTCTCGCCGTAGCCGAGCGGCCCGGTGCCGGTGTGCCAGGAGCCGACCGGGCTGTCGTAGAGGCGCCAGCCGGTGCCGAGGTCGGTCCCGCTGTCCTCGTAGCTCCACGAGGTCGAGCGCTTCGGCACGGGGGACACCTGGTAGGAGCCCGCCGGGCCGGTCGCGAGCAACGCCTCCGGCATGGCTGCGTTGGTGCCGAGCTCGACCGGTTCGTCGGTCGCGCAGGCGAGCAGCGCGGTGCAGAGGGCGAGGGACGAGGACGCGAGTAACGTTCGGAGCCGCATGGCGCGCGTTGCTGCGAACGTCATACCGGGTCGCACCCCCTTCACCCGAGCGGGCGGGCCCGGCGCGCCCTGGCGCGCAGTGGCACGGGCGCCCGGCGAGCGCGGCCGACCGTGCGCCCGACGTGACCTCGCGCTGACACCGCGTGACGGATCGGTCGCGGCGCACACAATCGTGGATATGGGGGCGCCCGCGGACTTCCAGGAGCTGTACGCGAGCGAGCTCTCGTACGTGATCCGGACGTTGCAGCGGCTGGGCGTGGCGGACCGCGACCTGGAGGACGCCGCGCAGGACCTGTTCGTGATCGTTTACCGGCTGCGGGCCGAGCGAGATCCGGCGCGGCCCGTGCGCCCGTGGCTGTTCGGCATCGCGTATCGCGTGGTCGGCAACTACCGCCAGAAGGCGCACCGACGCCACGAGGTGGCGACCGCCGACGTCGAGGCGGTGGCCGGAGCGGCGGGTGGCGTGGCGGGCGCCGCCGACACGCCGGAGCAGGCGGTCGCCGCTGCTCAGGCGCGTGCACAGCTCCTGGCCGCGCTCGACGGGCTCGACCTCGAGCATCGCGCGGTCGCCGTGCTCTACGAGATCGAAGGGCTGCCCGCACCGGTGATCGCGGAGACGCTCGCGATCCCGCTCAACACCGTCTACTCGCGCGCGCGGGCCGCGCGCCTGAAGCTGATCGAGGCGACCCGCCGGCTGCGAGGAGGTCCGCGATGACGACCCCGATGCACGACGAGCTCCCGCCGCGGGGCGCCGAGCTGGAGGCTCTGCTCGCCGTCGAGCGCGAGCTGCCGCCGGTGCCGGCCGGGCTCGACGAGCGCCTGCGCGCGCGCCTCGCCGCCGTCCTCGGCGCGGGTGCCGGCGGCGCCGGCGGGGCCGGCCTCGGCTGGCTGCTGAAGGCGCT
>DASZXE010000594.1:0-13256 GCA_035546475.1 Kofleriaceae bacterium | reverse complement strand
GAGGGCCGCGCGCAGCCCGGCGAGGTCGGCGCGCTGCGCGTCGACCTCCTGCGCGGCGAGCAGCGCGGCGCGCTTCTCGAACGGGCCGCCGCCGCCGCCGCTGCCGCCGCTGCCGATCGCCGCGTTGACGAACCAGGCGCGGACCGGCTTCGGGCTGCGGCCCGCCTTGCCGGTCGCCGCGATCGCCTGCCAGACGAGCGCATCGCCGACGGCCGACAGGCTCGGCGGCGGACCGGCGGTCCACAGGCCGCGGGCGCGGCCGACGATCGCCCCGACCCAGGCGTCGCGGTCCTTCAGCCGCTGGTGGGCCCTGGCGTCGTCGGCGGCGACGCCGAGCGCCAGGCCGGGGAGGATCCGGTCCTGCAGCCGCTTCCAGTCGACGGCGCCGGCGATGCCGAAGCGGGCCGCGACCGCCGCCGCGCCGCCGGTGGCGCGCTGCTCGCCGTCGAGCTGGCCGGCGGCCCGCAGGCGCGCGACCGCGTCGGCGACCCGCGCGGCCCACGCGGCGTCGTCGATCGTCCTCGGGGCGAAGCCGCGGGTGGCGCGCGCCAGCTCGGCGGCGGTCGGCGGCTGCTTGGAGAGCGCCGCGCGGGCGAGGACGAGGTCGTCGAGGCGGGCCGGGACGATCGTGGAGGCGTTCGGGTCCATCATCATGACTCTCGCACGCGGCGCGCGCGGCCGCGCCGGACCCCGAGGAGCTCGACGACGGCGTCGACCGCGGTGCGCGCGTCGGTCAGGACGTCGTCGGCGAGGAAGCGGAGGACGACGTAGCCGTGCGCCTGCAGCAGGAGATCCTTGCGACGATCGCGGCGGTAATGCTCCGGGTCGGTGAAGTGGTGGTAGCCGTCGATCTCGATGGCGATCTCGTCGGCGCGCGACAGGAGGTCGACCTCGGCGGCCCGTTCGCCGAACGGGAACGACAGCGACTGGTTGAGCTGGAACCGGCCGCGGGTGGCCGGCGTCGCCTCGAGCGCCGCGAGCATCACGGCCTCGGCGCTGCTGCGCGGGCGCGGCGCGATCGGCGCGACGGCGCGAGGCGCCGGAGCCACCGGAGCTGCCGGAGCCGCGTGTGCCGCGTGTGCCGCGTGGGCCGACCCAGGTGACGCCGCCGGCGCGCGCGTCGTGATCTCGATGACGCCCTCGGCGACGAACGCGGCGAGGCGATCGTCCCGCGAGGCGAGCCAGGCGCGGAGCAGCCCCGCGCCGACGACGATCGCGATCGGCCGCCGCGGATCCGCGACGGCGGCCGCGTGCGCCTCGGTCGCCACCCGCGTCAACCACGACTCGTCGGCGTCCGGCGGCGCCTCGAACGCGCGCGTCCCGCGCGCCTCGGCGGCCACGCCCCGCAGCCACTCGCGCCAGATCATGGCGCTCGCCACCGGGTCACCGACGAGGGTCGTCAGGCGCGGCGTGCCGTGCTCGCGGACCCACTGCTGGCGCGACAGCGCCCGCAGGGCCGGCTCGCGATCGGGGTCCCCCATGGCGAGCATCGTACGCCGATCTCGCAGGCCGCGCCGCCATCGGCGGCCCTCCGCAGCGGCAACGTCGCCGACGCGCGCGAGGTCCTCGCCGCCATCACGTCGCGCGACGACGACGACGCCAGCCTCACCCGCCTCGGCCTCCCCGCCGAGCCGCCGGCCATCGCTCCCGCCCCGCGGCGGCGGTGTGAGCGCGCGTCGCGCCGGGCGTGAGGCGCCATCCGATCGGCGAGGTTGCGTGGCGCGCCGCGGGTGCCCACCTCTGGATGCATGTCCCGAACCCTGCCCGTCGTCCCCATGCGCAAGGGCGTGCTGTTCCCCGGCATCAGCCTGCCGATCGCCGCCGCGCGCCCGCAGACGCTCCGCGCCATCGAGGCCGCCCTGCGCGACCCCGAGCACAAGGTCTTCGTGGTCGCCCAGCGCGACGACGACGACGAGGTGCGCGCCGAGAACCTCTACCGGACCGGCGTCATCGCGTCGCTCGGCTCGGTGCAGCGCGGCCTCGGCGGCGTGCGCGTCGCCCTCGAGGGCGTCGAGCGCGCGGTCGCCGTCAAGGTCACCCCGAACGAGGGTCACCTCGTCGCGTCGGTCGTCCCCGCGGTCGAGCACCCGCCGCTCGACCCGCACGGCTCGTCGTTCGTCGCGCTCCACCGCGAGGTGCGCGCGCGCGCCGCCGAGCTCGCCAAGCGCCGCGGCCTGCCCGAGGAGGCGGTCGACGCGATGATCGCGCAGGTGCCCGACGCCGGCCGCCTCGCCGACCTGATCGCCGGCTACCTCGAGCTGTCGCAGGCCGAGCAGCAGCAGCTCCTCGAGGCGGTCGAGATCGAGGACCGCCTGCGCCGCGTCCTCATCCACATGCAGCGCCAGCTCGACGTGCTGTCCGCGCAGGAGGACATCCAGAGCAAGGTCAAGGAGGAGCTGGGCGAGCGCCAGCGCGAGCACATCCTCCGCGAGCAACTGCGCGCGATCCAGAAGGAGCTCGGCGAGGGCGACGAGGCCGCCGACGAGGCGCTGAAGGAGCTGAAGGCCAAGCTCGACGCGCTGCCGCTGCCTCCCGAGGCGAAGAAGGAGGTCACCCGCGAGTGGTCGCGCCTGACGCGCGCCGGCCGCGAGTCGATGGAGGCGCAGGTCATCCGCACCTACCTCGAGACGATCGCGGAGCTGCCGTGGGGCACCCGCACCGAGGAGCTGCTCGACGTCGCCACCGCCGAGAAGATCCTCGACGAGGACCACTTCGGCCTCCGCGACGTGAAGGACCGCGTGCTCGAGTTCCTCGCCGTCCACCAGCTCTCGAAGCGGGAGGACGCGAAGGGGACCAAGGGCCGCATCCTCCTCTTCAGCGGCCCGCCCGGCGTCGGCAAGACGTCGATCGCGAAGTCGATCGCCCGCGCGATGGGCCGCAAGTACGTGCGCATCTCGCTCGGCGGCGCCCGCGACGAGGCCGACATCCGCGGCCACCGCCGCACGTACATCGGCGCGCTGCCGGGCCGGATCATCGCCGGCATGAAGCAGGCGGGCAGCAAGAACCCGGTCTTCCTCCTCGACGAGGTCGACAAGCTCGGCGCGTCGTACCAGGGCGATCCCGCCGCCGCGCTGCTCGAGGTGCTCGACCCGGCGCAGAACGACTCGTTCGTCGACCACTACCTCGGCGTGCCGTTCGATCTGTCGGAGGTGATGTTCATCGCGACGGCGAACTTCATCCAGAACATCCCGGGGCCGCTGCTCGACCGCATGGAGGTCGTCGACTTCGCCGGCTACACCGAGCAGGAGAAGCTGATGATCGCGCGCCAGTACCTGGTGCCGCGCCAGCGCGCCGAGAACGGCCTCGGCGGCGAGCAGCTCGAGCTGACCGACGGCGCGATCGCCGAGGTCGTCACCAGCTACACGCGCGAGGCCGGCGTCCGCCAGCTCGAGCGCGAGCTGGGCCGGCTCGGCCGCAAGGTCGCGCGCCGGATCGCGGCGAAGGAGGTCGAGCGAGTCACCGTCGACGCCGCCGACGTGCGGCCGCTGCTCGGCCGCCCGCGCGTCCACCCGGAGAAGGCGGCGCGCACCGACCAGGTCGGCATCGCGACCGGCATGTACTACACGCCGGCCGGCGGCGACATCATGTTCGTCGAGGCGTCGCCGATGCGCGGCAAGGGCGAGCTGATCCTCACCGGCCAGCTCGGCGACGTCATGAAGGAGTCGGCGCGCGCCGCGTGGACCTACGCGCGGGCGCACGCCGCCGAGCTCATCATCGACGACAGCCGCGCGTTCGAGCGCGACGTCCACATCCACGTGCCGGCCGGGGCGATCGCCAAGGACGGCCCGTCGGCGGGCATCGCGATGGCGACCGCGATCGTGTCGGCCCTGTCGGGGCGGCCCGCGCGCCACGACGTCGCGATGACCGGCGAGATCTCGCTGTCGGGCCGCGTGCTGCCGATCGGCGGCCTGAAGGAGAAGGTGCTGGGCGCCATCCGCGCCGGGATCCGCCACATCGTGATCCCGCGCGACAACGAGCCGGACCTCGACGACCTGCCGCCGGAGGCGCGGGCGATGCTGACGGTGACGCCCGTCGACTCGCTCGCCGAGGCGCTGGCCGTCACGCTGCGCGACACCACGCTGCGCGACGGCCGCCTCTGGATGAGCGAGGCGCGCGCGCCGGGCTCCGCCGACCTGCCGCACTGAGGCGGACCGCTCGGCCGATCCGAGAGGCCGTGGAGATGCGGCGCCCGGTGCCTCAGCGGATCGGCTGGGCGACCGCGTCGCCGCTCGAGAACGTCAGCGTCTGCATGCGGCCGGGCGTGCCCGACACCGAGCGGCCGATGATCGGGCCCGAGCAGTCGGTGACCGCGTTCGGGTCGAACTGGATCGTCCAGTCGAAGATGAAGCCGTTGTCGATCGGCCAGAGGTCGGTGACGAGGATGCTCCAGTCGCCGTTGAGCGGCGAGCCGACGAAGTTCTGCCACGGGTCGGCCGCCGAGTAGTCGCCCGGCGGCAGCTCGTCGGCGGTGAAGCCGAAGTCGCCGCCGTCGCAGGTGTCGACCTGGTTCATCGCGCCGCCGTTGTTGGCGTAGTCGAGCATCGGCGGGTTGGTCGCGTCGGGCTTCCAGCAGTACATCGCGCCGACGCCCGGCTGCGGGTTGCCCTCGTCGCAGTCGTTGGCCTGGCCGAGGTAGACCTCGCCGCCGGTGCGGCCGAGGAACTTCTGCAGGCGGACGATCTTGCCGTCCGGCGAGCGCAGGCGGATCTCCATGTCGCGGAGCCAGGAGTGCTCCATGTTCGCGCAGACCGACTTGATGAGGGCCGGGTCCTGGAACGTCTGGTTGTCGCCGAAGCCGATGACGTTGAGCGTCGACACGTACGAGGCGTGGCACTCGTTCTCGACGCAGTTCGGCGTGCCGCCGCCACACTGGGCGTCGGTCGTGCACGAGTCGCCGATGATGCCGTCGGGCAGCGTGATGCCGTTGCCCGCCGAGGTGTCGACCATGCCGCACACCGGGCACGAGCCGACGCCCGAGCAGTCGGGGTCGGAGCAGTCCGGGTTGCCGTCGCAGTCGTTGTCGACGCCGTCGCTGCAGGTCGCGGCCGTGCCCTCGGGCGACGGCGTCGTGCAGGTCGGGGTGTCGTCGTCGTCGTCGTCACCACCGGGGTTGGTGCTGTCGTCGTCGGCGCCGCCGCTCGCGGTCGGGCCGCAGGCGGCGAGGTGGAGGCCGGCGGCCGCGAGGCCGAAGCTGCAGATCATCGCAGTCAAGGTTCGCGAGGACGTCAAAGGCGTGCTCCTGGCAATCGAAGGGCGCACGATACACAGATCCGGGCCCGCGATCGCTGACAGTCGCCGTCCCCAGGTGATGAGTCGCACTATCAGGCGGCAGCCGGACTGTCAGGATCGGCCGGGCTCGGAGGCGCGGCCGGCGGCGGCGCAGGAGGTGCGCCTGTCCGGGAGTTGCGCAGCCGCGCGGTGATCGCCGCCTCGATCGCCTCCACCTCGCCGGCGCGGAGCAGCACCGGGTAGAGGGCCAGCATCCCCCACGGGAACACGCCGAGCCGCAAGAAGATCGCGATGCCGAGGTGGAAGACGACGCCGGTCGCGATCCAGACGTGGCGGAGGTGCAGGCGGTTCGACCAGCGGCGCAGCCGGCCGGGGCGGTCGGCGGTGACCTCGAACCAGACGACGAGGAGCAGGAGCGGGGAGCCGAGCTCGAACAGCATCGTCGTCGCGGCGGCCGCCTGCGGCAGCGGGAAGACGTGCGGCACCCAGCCCGACGAGAAGCGGGCGAAGTGCGGGTCCGACAGGGCGTTGGCGAGCGCCGAGAAGCCGCCCTGCGGCCACCACTCCGGCGAGCCCTTGTTGTGCCCGCCGGAGAAGTAGATCCAGACGAGCTGCGCGAACAGGAGCAGCCGCGGCCAGGCGGGGACGAGCGCCGGGAACGGGCGGCCGAGGCGCCGGCGGATCGCGGCGTCGATCGACCAGCGGGCGTGGCACTGCGAGAGGACGAGGACGACCGTGAACGCGCGCAGGGCGGCGTCGATGCCGCGATCGCCGTCGGGGAGCAGGGTCGCGAGCTGGTTCGAGCCGAGCGCCATCAGCACGCCGGCAGCGCGGGTCGCGAAGCCGAGCATGAAGGCGGCGGCCGCGATCGTGGTCATCCACCACATCACGACGCCGGCGTCGGCGGCGCCGAACCAGCGCACCGACCACGGGTGCGACAGGAAGCCGTAGCCCATGCCGTCGGGCGGCGGCGTCCACAGCGTGCCGGCCAGGCCGAGCAGCCGCACCTGCAGGAGGTCGCCGAGCACGCACGCGCCGACGAGGATGCGGACGACGGCGAGCGCGGTCGGCGGCTCGCGCTGGTCCCACAGCTCGACCCACGAGCGCCACAGGCGCGCGGGCGCCTTCAGGACGCCGGCCGCCGCGCTCACCGCTGCCTCCGCTCGGCGTTGCGCTCGTCGCGGGTGACCTCGAGCGGATACGCCTGCTCGCCGGTGCCGACGTAGCCGCCGTGCGGGCCGATCTCGATCTTCTCCATGCGCACGCGCACGGCGGCGGCGGTCGGGTCTCGGGCGAAGATCTCGTCGGCGATCCAGCCGGCGAAGACCGGGTAGCCGCCGCGCGCGCCGTAGGTCGAGTGCGGGTTCCACGAGCCGCGCACGCGCCGGTACGCGATCGCCGCGTCGAGGAAGTCGTGGTCGTCGTCGTGCGGGCGATAGACGAGGCGCCAGCTCGTCTGGCCGGCGGCGCGGACCTCGATCGACATGCGGAAGCGGTGGCGCGCCGCGCCGGCGAACAGCTTCCACCGCTGGCGCAGGCCGAACAGCTCGCTGGCCGGCTGCACCGGCCGGAGGATCCACTCGCGCGCGCGCTCGAGCCGGGCGACCGCCGAGGCCAGCTCGTGGCCCATCCGCTGGTCGGCGATCTTCCGCTCGGTGCCGTTGCGCGGCAGCGGGCAACCGTCGACGAGGCCGAGCGCGAGCGCCAGCGCGATCAGGCCCGCGCGGAGGTGGCGCCAGGTGCCCACCGGCCGAGCCTACCCGGAGTCGGCGACCGGCGCGCGACTAGCGGTGCTAAGGTGCCGGCGATGGGGAAGCCCAAGGGCAAGGCGCACGCCGCCGAGGCCGGACCGACGCTGGCCCAGGTCGTGACCGGCTCGGGGCTGCTCGAGAAGATCGCGACGAGCACCCGCTCGATCATCGCGCGCTCGGTCGTCGAGGCCGACGAGCAGGGCAAGATCATGCTGCGGGTCGTGTCGTGCCACACGTGCGACGCGCCGAAGGCGTGCTGCTCGCTGGTGACCGCCGTGTACCTGTACGAGGGGCTGCCGATCGCGGCGCGGCTCGTCGCCGAGGGGCGCGACACGCCGGAGCTGCGCGCGCAGCTCCGGGCGCGCGCGGAGGCGATGGAGAACGCGCCGCGCCGGCAGTACCGGCACCCGTGCGTCTTCCTCGACGCGGAGGAGCGCTGCACGATCTACACCGACCGGCCGTCGACGTGCGGCATGGCGCTCGTCTACTCGCCAGCGGCGGGGTGCAGCGATCCGACCAACAAGATCGTCGACGCGTACCGGCCGTCGTACCTGCGCGAGCTGACGCTCAAGGTCGAGGAGGGCGTGCGCGAGGAGCTCGGCCTGCCGCGGGGCGCGCACCTCTACATGGGCGTCCTGCCGCGCGTCGTGCTGCTGTGCCTGCAGGCGTGGCACCGGAGCGACTTCGTCAAGTTCTTCAGCCAGCACGCACCCGCGGCGGCGGCCGGCCTCGACCGCGCCGTCGGCGGCTGACCGGCGCAGCCTCACGAGGCCGGGGCCGCCGGGCGCGGCGTCACCGCGACCGCGAAGCCGACCCGCGCGCCGCCGCCCGGCCGCTCGGCGGTCCATGCCTTGCCGTCGTGGGCGACCGCGATCCGCGCGACCAGCGTGAGGCCGAGGCCGAGCCCGCCGCCCGACGACGGCACGAAGCCGCGGAAGGCGTCGGCGCGCCGCTCGGGGGACAGGCCGGGGCCGGCGTCGTCGACCTCGACCGCGACGTCGTCGCCGCGCCGCTCGACGCGGACCGCGACCGGGCCGCCGCCGTGGCGGGAGGCGTTGTCGAGCAGGTTGGCGACCGCGCGGCGCACGAGCGTCGGATCGATCGCCGCGTGGGTGTCGCCCTCCGCCTCGATGAGCTCCGGCGCGACGCCGGCCGCGAGCGCGACGTCGGCGACCAGCGCGGCGACGTCGAGCCGGCGGCGATCGAGCGAGCCGAACTCCAGCCGCGACGAGGCCAGCAGCTTGGCGACCAGGTCGTCGAGCGCGAGGACCTCCTTCTCGAGCTGGGCGAGCGCCGGCTCGTCGCTGCGCTCGCGGGCGGTCTCGATGAGCACGCGCATGTGGCCGAGCGGCGTGCGCAGCTCGTGCGAGACGGCGGCGAGCAGCGCGCGCTGATCGCGGAGCTGCTGGCCGATCTGCTCGGCCATGCGGTTGATGGCGCTGGCGAGCAGGTCCATCTCGCCGCGCTGGCCGGTCGCGATGCGGGTGTCGAGCCTCCCCTCGCCGAGCTCGCGCGCGGCGCGGATCGCGACCAGCAGCGGGCGGGTGAGCCGCCACGCCGCCGCGCCGGCGATCGTCCACAGCCCGAGGAGGATGAGGGCGATCTGCCACCAGCGCGCCTGATCGGCGGCGACCCGGTGGCCGACCCAGGTGCCGACCGCCAGCGACGCCGCGAAGCCGAGGAAGATCCGCCAGCGCATGCGCGCCTGCAGCCACCACGGTCCGTGGGCCAGCAGGTCGTGGTGCGCGAACCGCCGCGCGGCGTGGGCCGCGTGGGCCGCGTGGTGCGCCGCGTGGTGGGCGCGCATCTGCTCGCGCAGGTGCTCGCGCCAGAGCGCGCGCTCGGCCCGCCACTCGGCCTTGAACCGCTGCCTCCGCTTCATCGCGGTCCCTTCATGCGTCCTCGGCGGCGCGGGCGAGGCTGTAGCCGATGCCGCGGACGGTCTTGATCCGCACCGCCGCCGCGTCGCCGAGCTTCTTGCGCAGCCGCGAGATGTGGACGTCGACGGCGCGGTCGCCGACGGTGGTGTCGCCGCGGCCCGCGAGCTCGAGCAGCGCGGCGCGCGGCACGACCCGTCCGGCGCGCCGGACGAGCGCGATGAGGAGATCCAGCTCGAGGCCGGTCAGCTCGACCGGCTGGCCGTCGACCCACGCCTCGCGCGCGGCGACGTCGACGGCGATGCCGGCCGCGGTCAGCCGCTCGGCCACCGCCGCCGGCGCGGCGCGGCGCACGACCGCGCGCAGGCGGGCGAGCAGCTCGCGCGGCGAGAACGGCTTGGCGACATAGTCGTCAGCGCCGAGCTCGAGACCGACGACGCGATCCGACTCGTCGCCGCGCGCGGTCAGCATGATGACCGGCAGCGTGTGGCCGTCGGCGCGCAGGCGGCGCAGCACGGCGAGGCCGTCCAGGCCCGGCATCATGACGTCGAGGAGGACGGCGTCGAAGCCGCCGCCGGCGAGCTGCGCGAGCCCGGCCTGGCCGCCGCCGGCGTGCGCCAGCGTCACGCCCTGCGGCTCGAGGTAGCCGCGCAGCAGCTCGGCGAGCCGCGCGTCGTCGTCGATCAGCAGCACGCGCACCACGGCATCCTCCCATGATCCGGCGGGGCCATCAGGCCTCCGGTCAGGTCCGGTACGGGGCGCCGCCGGGGGCGCCGCGGCGCGCGCCGCGGCCGAGGAGCGAGGCGAGCTGCTCGCGCTGCCGGTCGTCGAGCAGGCCGTGGATCTTGCGCAGCGTGTCGACGACCGCGTCGCGGCCGGCGTTGTGCGCCTGCTCGGCGTCGTGGACGATGCCGGCGAGCGCGCCCTCGTCGAGCTCGCTGGCGCGGAAGGCGTCGGCGAGCGGCCCGCGCAGGTCGCGCAGCCCGCGGCCGGCGGTGTGGAGCCGGTCCTCGAGCTGCTCGAGCTCGGCGATGATCGCGCGCTCCTGCGCCGGCGACGCGTCGATCCGCTCGAGCGCCAGGTCGATCATCCAGCGGCGGCGCGCGCGGTGGCCACCCCACGGACCGTGGTGGTGGCGCCAGTAGCGGCCGTGGCCGCCGCAGCGGCCGTGGCCATGGTAACGGCGGTGCGCGCGGCGGAAGGCCAGCGCGCCGAGGGCTCCGATCCCGATCGCGAGAAGCAGCATGGTCATTCTTCCTTTCACGGAAGAACGATGGCGGCTGCGTGTTGCGCCCCGTCGCGCGCCGGTGTGAAGAAACCTTGCAACGACGGCGCGTCGCACGGCGGGGCAGCACCGACGCCCTCGATCGTCGGCGCCGGCAGCCCCGGTCCCGGCTGCGCTCGGAGCGTCAGTCGCCGGACGTCGGCATCGCCATCGGGGCCGCCGCCGCGTGGGCGCCGGCGGCCTGCGCGGCGTCCCACGCCTCGGCCCACGCCGCGATCTTCGCCAGCTCGTCGCCCCGGACGGCGCCCGGGTGGTCGTCCGGCATCGTCGGCTTGCCGCCGCCGATGCCGAGCACCTCGCGGATCTTCGGGCCCGCCTCGCCGGCGTGATGGCCGGCGAACGGATAGCTCGTCATGTCGAAGTGGCCGAGCTTCTTCCCGGTCGCCCTGGCGCCGCCCTGCGTGTGGCAGCCGGCGCAGAACTCCTCGAACACCGGCCTCGCCTGCTCGTACGCGGCGTTCTCGGCGGCGAGCAGCTCGGCGCGGTGGGCGGCGGCCTCGGGGCTGGTGTCGGTCGGAGTCGCGGGGCCGGCGGTGTCGTCGTGGTGCGCGGCCTCGTCGACCGCGTCGTCGTGATCGTGGTCGGCGTCCGTCGGCGCGCCCTTCGCGGTGGGCGTCGTGGGGCCGGCGGACTTGCCGCCGCACGCGGCGAGCGCGGCGGCGAGGACGGTGACGGACAGGCACTTCCTCATCGATGCTCCTGGGACTCCTGGGGATCGTGGGCGGCAGGCGCGCCGACGTCGATGCCATCGCGCGCGAGCTCGTCGGCCGACGCTTCGCTGGCGACCGTCCCCGGCGGGTGCCGGTACCAGCCCGGATCGACGTCGCCGTCGAGGCGATCGCGCACCTTCACGATCGTGAACATGCCACCCATCGCGATCGTGTCGAACGGGCCGCGGCCGCCCTTCATCGCGATGCTGTTGCGCGGCTGGGCCATCGTCATCATGTCGCCGGTGCCGGTGGCGCCCATCGCCATCGCGCCGGGCACCACGCGGCCGAGCTGCGCGTCGAGCCCACGGGTGTCGGCGCCGATCAGATCGACCGCGTCGTGGCCCATCTGGTTCATCACGTGGTGCGTCATGTGGCAGTGCATCGGCCAGTCGCCCGGCGCGACGGCGACCAGCTCGATCACGCGCACGGTGCCCACCGGCACGAGCACGGTCGTCTCCGGGTGGCGCGCGCCGGGCGGCACCACGCCGCCGTCGGTCTCGACGACGTCGAAGGCGTGGCCGTGCAGGTGGATCGGGTGGTGATCCATCGGGCCGAGGTTGCCGAGGCGGATGCGCACGAGGTCGCCGACCTCGGCGACGAGCGGCTCGGTCGCGGGGAACGCCTTGCCGTTGAAGGTGAGCACGTTGAAGTCGTTCATCGCCAGCGGATCGGGGCGCGCGGCGCCGATCGGCACCTTCCACTCGTGCGTCAGCAGCGCGTAGTCGCGGACGCGGCGCGGGTCGCGCTTGCGCGGGTGGACGACGATCATGCCGACCATGCCGAGCGCGATCTGCGTCATCTCGTCGAAGTGCGGGTGGTAGAGGAACGTGCCGGCGCGGGGGAAGGTGAACTCGTAGCGGAACGTGCGGCCGGGCAGGATGTAGTCCTGCGTGAGGCCGCCGACGCCGTCCATGCCGTTGGGGACGGGGACGCCGTGCCAGTGCACCGTCGTCGGCTCGGGGAGGCCGTTGGTGACGTAGATGCGGACGTGGTCGCCCTCGACGGCCTCGAGCAGCGGCCCCGGCGTGGTGCCGTTGTAGCCCCACGCCTGCACGTCGAGGCCCGGCGCGAACTGGTGCGCCACCGGCGTGGCCGTGAGGTGGAAGACCTTGACGCCGTCCTTGAGCGTGAACGGCAAGGTCGAGCCGTTCGGCATGACGACCGGCGTGTACGGCGCGCCGTCGACGGCGCGGCCCCGCGTGAGCTTCATCGGCGCGTCGGGCGCGGCCTGCGGCGCCCCGGGCGGCGGTGCGGCGGGTTGCGGCGCCGGGGGTTGCGGTGGGGCAGGCGGCGCGGTGCCGCCGTGGTGCGGTTGCGCCGCCGCCGCGCGGGTGCCGACGAGCGCCGCGCCCGCCGCGAGGCCGCTGTGCAGGACGGAGCGTCGGGAGATGGTCACGCGGACTCCATGGCAGCCCCGCCATGATCGCACCTCCGCGCCGTCACGCCAGCGCCGCGGCCACCGGCGTGCGCCCGCGCGTGACGGAAAGGAGCGCGGCGGCTCGAACGCGCCCGCCCGCACGCGTGACGATCAATCAACCGGGGCCGAGGGCGGCCACGTCAGCTCGACCTCGAGGATCGTCGGCGGCTTCGTCCGGAAGTCGGACAGCCGCAGCCAGGTCGGCCGCACGCGGAAGTAGGTGATCGCCGGGTCGCCGGCGCGCTCGACGCCGTCGACGAACGTCGCCAGGTAGACTGCCTGCAGCCGGGTCCGGTCGTCACCGGCCGGCTCGTCGGCGACGCCCTCGAGCTGCAGCGTGCAGCCCTCGTCGAGGTCCCAGCCGAGCACCAGCGCGACCCGCGGGTCCCGCCGCAGGTTCTGGCACTTGCGCGACGTCCGCAGCGTATCGAACACCAGCTCCATCCGGTCGCTGACCGCGACGCCGACCACCGCCGCCTGCGGTGCCCCGTCCGCCGCGGTCGACGCCTCGACCGCCAGCCGGTGCGTCCTCAGGAACTCGAACACCACGTCGCGGTCCGTCATCCCCCGACGATCGCACACCTTCCGCCGCCGCCAGCGCCGCCAGCGCCGCCAGCGCCGGCCCCGCCGCGCCGACGAAGTCGCCGCGCAGCATCTCCAGCCGGCCCTCGACCGCCGAGCCTCGATCGCGTCGAGCGCTTCGTCTCCTCGTCACGCACGACCACGCCGACGCCACCGTCGTCGAGGCCGCGCCCCCACCCCGCTGACCTCGGCGGCGCGGCTACATCGCGCCGAGCACGGCGGCGAGGACGCGGACGGGGCCGGCGCCCGCGGACGGCGGTATCGGCGTGCAGGGTGACGTCGTCGACGGCGGCGGTGCGGCGGCGCCCTTCATGGGAATCGCGGCAGCTTCGTCGACCGCCAGTAGCTCACGCCGGGGAACTCCGGGGCGACGTAGGCCTGGTGGTAGTCGCGGCCGAGCTGGCC
>DASZXE010000593.1:0-4353 GCA_035546475.1 Kofleriaceae bacterium | reverse complement strand
CGATCTCGCCGCGGCGCGCGCGGTCACCGACGCGGCGGCGGCGGCGATCCGGCGGCCGCTGCCCGACGTGCCGGCGGCCGACGCGGCGACCGGCGATGCGACCCGCGAGCTCCTGCTCGCCAACCTCGAGCACCCGCACTGGCACGACGTCGCCGCGCGCTGCCTCGGCTGCGCGAGCTGCACGATGGTGTGCCCGACCTGCTTCTGCGCCACCGTCGACGACTCGACCGATCTCGCCGGCGAGACCGCGACCCGCACGCGCCGCTGGGACTCGTGCTTCACCGCCGACTTCGCCTACGTCCACGGCGGCAGCGTGCGGCCGACCCTGCGCGCGCGCTATCGCCAGTGGCTCACCCACAAGCTGGCGAGCTGGTGGGATCAGTTCGGGACCTCGGGGTGCGTCGGCTGCGGCCGCTGCGCCACCTGGTGCCCGGCCGGCATCGACCTCACCGCCGAGGTCGCCGCCATCGGGGCCGCGCCGGCGGCCAGGAGCTGAAGATGGACGACCTCGAGCGCCTGCTCCGCAGCCACCCGTTCCTCGCCGATGTCGAGCCCGCCTACGTGCGGATCCTCGTCGGCTGCGCCCGCAGCGTGCGGTTCCAGCCCGGCGACTACCTCATGCGCGAGGGCGAGCACGAGGACACCCTCTACCTCATCCGCCAGGGCACGGTCTCGATCGAGCTGCCGCGCCCCGGCGGCCGCGACGTCTGCGTCGAGACGGTCGGCGCCGGCGACGTGCTCGGCGTGTCGTTGATGACGAAGTCGGCCGCGCACCTCGACTGCCGCGCGCGCGAGACCGTGCTCGCGTTCGCGCTCGACCACGCGTGCATGCGCCGCCACATGGACGAGGATCCGCGCCTCGGCTACACGCTGGCGATGCGCCTCCTGGCCGTCACCTACGGCCGGCTGTCGGCGGCGCGCCTGCAGAACCTCGACGTGTACCGATGACGGCGCGCGCCTCCATCGCCCCCGCCGCGCCCGGGCCGTGGCTGCCGGTGCCGCGCACGATCGCGCGCGTCGATCGCGAGCTCGCCGACGTCTTCACCTGGACCTTCGACACGCCCGAAGGCTTCGCCTTCCAGCCCGGCCAGTTCAACATGCTCTACGTGCACGGGATCGGCGAGGTGCCGATCTCGATCAGCGGCGACCCGGCCGAGCCCGGCCGCCTCGTCCACACGATCCGCGAGGTCGGCGCGATCACGCGGGCGATGGGTGCGCTCGCCGCCGGCGAGCAGGTCGGTGTCCGCGGCCCGTACGGCACCGGCTGGCCGGTCGACGAGCTCCGCGGCAAGGACGTGCTGGTCGTCGCCGGCGGCCTCGGCCTCGCGCCGCTGCGCCCCGCGATCCTCCACCTGCTCGCCCACCGCGCCGACTACGGCCGGGTGATCGTCCTGGTCGGCGCGCGCACGCCGGCCGACCTGCTGTTCCGCGCCGAGCTCGAGCGGTGGCGCGGCCGCTTCGACGTGCGGCTCGAGGCGATCGTCGATCGCGCCAGCCGCGACTGGTACGGCCCGGTCGGCGTGGTGACGCGGCTGTTCGCCGGCGTCCCGGTCGAGCCCGACGACGCGGTGCTCGTCTGCGGTCCGGAGATCATGATGCGGTTCGTCGCCCGCGAGCTGGAGGCGCGCGGCCTGCCGCCCACCGCGCTGTGGATGTCGCTCGAGCGCAGCATGAAGTGCGGCGTCGGCCTGTGCGGCCACTGTCAGCTCGGCGGCTCGTTCGTCTGCAAGGACGGCCCGGTCTACCGCCACGACCGCGTCGCGGCGCCGCTGCTGGTGAGGGAGCTGTGAGCGCGGCGCGCGCCCGGCCGCGGCTGGCGGTGTGGAAGCTGTCGTCGTGCGACGGCTGCCAGCTCGCGCTGCTCGACTGCGAGGACGAGCTGCTGGCGGTCGCCGGCGCCGTCGACATCGTCCACTTCCCGGAGGCGACGTCGCGCCACGAGGACGGCCCGTACGACCTGAGCCTCGTCGAGGGCTCGATCACGACCGCGCACGACGTCGAGCAGCTCCGGGCGATCCGCGCGGCGTCGGCGGTGCTGGTGACGATCGGCGCGTGCGCGGCGGCCGGCGGCGTCCAGGCGCTGCGCAACGCGCGCGACCACGCCGAGATGCTGCGGGTCGTCTACCCGCGGCCCGACGACCTCGACAGCCTCGCGACATCGACGCCGGTGTCGGCGCACGTCGCGGTCGATCTCGAGCTGCGCGGCTGCCCGATCAGCAAGCAGCAGCTCCTCGAGGTGCTCGGCGCGCTGCTGCACGGGCGGCGGCCGTCCTTGCCCGGCCACGCGGTCTGCGTCGAGTGCAAGCAGCGCGGCACGCCGTGCGTGACGGTGGCGCGCGGCACGCCCTGCCTCGGGCCGATCACGCACGCCGGCTGCGGCGCGCTCTGTCCGACGTACGGACGAGGCTGCTTCGGCTGCTTCGGACCGAGCGACGCGCCGCAGGTGCCCGCGCTCGCCGAGCTGCTGCGCGCGCGCGGCGCCGGGCGCGACGAGGTCGAGCGGCTGCTGTCGCTGTTCCACGGCGCGGCCGGCGCGGAGCGGAAGACGCCATGACCACCGACGGGGCCACCAGGACGAAGACGATCACGGTCGACGTGCTCGCCCGCGTCGAGGGCGAGGGCGCGCTCACCCTCGTCCTCGACGGCGACGTGGTCGTCGACGCCCGCCTGCGCATCTTCGAGCCGCCGCGCCTGTTCGAGGCGATGATGCGCGGCCGCGCCGCCCGCGAGGCGCCCGACCTCGCCGCGCGGATCTGCGGCATCTGCCCGGTCGCGTACCAGATGTCGGCGTGCCACGCGATCGAGGACGCCGCCGGCGTCGTCGTCGGCGGGACGCTGCGCGCGCTGCGCCGGCTGCTCACCTGCGGCGAGTGGATCGAGAGCCACGCGCTGCACGCGGTGATGCTGCACGCGCCCGACTTCTGCGGCGTGCCCGACGTGATGTCGCTCGCGCGGCTGCACCCCGAGCGGGTGCGCGGCGCGCTGCGGATCAAGAAGGCGGGCAACGCGCTCGTCGCCGCGCTCGGCGGCCGCGAGGTCCACCCGATCAACGTGCGGGTCGGCGGCTTCTACCGCGCGCCGCGGCGCGGCGAGCTGACCGCGCTCCTGCCGGAGCTCACCGCGGCGCAGGACGAGGCGGAGCTGCTGCTCGACTGGCTCGCGACCTTCACGTACCCGAGCTTCGAGCGCGACTACGAGCTGGTGTCGCTGCGCCATCCCGACGAGTACCCGATGAACGAGGGCCGCCTCGCGTCGACGAGCGGCCTCGACCTCGACGCGCACGCCTTCGCGGCCGAGCTCCAGGAGGAGCAGGTGCCGTACTCGACGGCGCTGCAGGCGCGGCTGCGCGGGCGCGGCGCCTACCAGACCGGCCCGCTCGCCCGCTTCGCGCTGAACGCCGAGCGGTTGACGGCGCGCGCGGCGGCGGCGGCGCGGCGGGTCGGCCTCGAGCCGACCTGCCGCAACCCGTACCGGATGCTGCTCGTGCGCGGCGTCGAGCTGGTGCTCGCGCTCGACGAGGCGGTGCGGATCATCGGCGGCTACGCGCCGCCGGCGGAGGCCGCGGTGGCGGTGCCGACCGTCGCCGGCCTCGGCGCGGCGATCACCGAGGCGCCGCGCGGCATCCTCTACCACCGCTACCGGGTCGACGACGCCGGCATCATCACCGACGCGTGCATCGTGCCGCCGACGTCGCAGAACCAGCGCAGCATCGAGGAGGACCTGCTGGCGCTCGGCCCGATCCTCGCCGGCCTGCCGCTCGAGCAGGCGACCCGGCGCGCCGAGCAGGCGGTGCGCAACTACGACCCGTGCATCTCCTGCTCGACGCACTTCCTGACGCTGGCGTTCGAGCACCGGCGATGAGCGCGGCGAGCGGGGCGAGCGCGATCGTCGTCGGCATCGGCGAGGCGGCGGCCGGCGACGACGCGGTCGGCCTCTGCGTCGCGCGAACGGTCGCCGCGCGCGGGCACGAGGCGCGCGCCGCGGCGGATGCGTCGATCGTCGTCGGCCTGCTCGAGGCCGGCCGCGCGGTCGTGCTCGTCGACGCCGTCGTCGATGCCGGCCCGCCGGGGACGATCGTGCGGCTCGAGCCGGCCGCGCTCGCCCGCGGACCGACGCCGCTGTCGTCGCACGGGCTCGGCGTCGCGGAGGCGATCGAGCTGGCGCGCGCGCTCGCGCTGCCGGCCCTGGCTTCGCTCGCGGTGATCGGCATCGCGATCGAGCGACCCGCGCGAGCGACGCTGCCGACCGCCCCGGACGCCGCCGGCACCGGCCTGTCACCGGCGATCGCCGCCGCGGTCGGACCGGCCGCCGCGCTCGCCATCTCGCTCGCTCGCGCCGCCTCCGCGCGCGGCG